>JANWWX010000018.1 GCA_025057195.1 Leptospiraceae bacterium
GGGGAATAAGTTTTTCACCGTGGCTGCGTGGGCATCGTGTCGAAATATTTCGACGCGTTGGGATAACCCAAAAGATCGGGCAATGCGATGCAACAAGGCCAGGCGCTTTCAGCAACTGCACAGCGGCGCAAAAGCGTCTCTGCCGAGAACATCTACCTCTTCAGGACTGAGGTCCTGCGTGCGCTGTCGGACAAAACCCGGCAGGGTATCATCGTGTTGCTCGGCAAATATGGCAGTCTGTGTGTGAGCGAGTTGGCGGCTTGTTTCAACCTGGCGCGTCCGACCGTGTCACACCACCTGCAGGTGCTGCGGGAGGCCAGACTGGTGTGCGTCGAGAAGATGGGCAGGGAGATGCGCTATTCGCTAAACCTGCGCAACATCCGGCGTGCCCTGCGCAGTCTAGATAGGGTGCTGGCCAGCATTGAAGCGGGACAGCGTGGCCTGGCAGCAGCCAAAGAGCAAAAAATGGACAAGGAGCAAGTATGAATACACTCGTGCTGATCAAACAGGTTCCCGACACCGAGGCCAAAATCAACGTGGTCGGCGGGAAAATTTCCGAAGCGGGAATTAAATGGACAATTTCCCCTTACGACGAGATTGCGTTGGAAGAAGCAATCCGTATCAAAGAAAAATCCGGAGGCACAGTAACCGCCATCGCTGTCGGCGATGACTCCGTGCAGAATGCTTTGCGTTCCGCTTTTGCCATGGGTGCCGACATCGCCATCCATGTTAAAGTTGAAAATTACCAGATGCTGGATAGTTTTGGTATCGCCAAGGCAATCGCCTCGGCCATTGAAGGTGCCGATTACAAAGTCATCTTGGCCGGCCGGCAAGGCGCAGACTCGGACAACGGCCAAGTGCCTTACATCTTGGGAACTCTCAAGGGTTGGCCGGTGGTACCTTTTGCTAAAAAAGTTGAGGTCAGTGCCGACAAGGCCACAATCGTGTGCGAGGCGGAAGGCGGGGAAGCCACTTATGAAGCCTCGCTGCCAGTGATCATCACCGCCAACGCCGGACTCAACGAACCACGCTATCCCTCCCTCAAAGGCATTATGGCGTCCAAGAAAAAGCCAATCGAAAGCAAAACGGCGGACATCTCAGCGGAAACCAAAATCGAGGTCCTCGGTTTTGAACCGCCTCCCGCACGCCCCGCAGGCCGGATCATCGACGGCGCGGATGCGGCAGAAAAAGCACGCGCATTGGTTAAAGCACTGCGCGAAGAAATTAAGGTGATTTAATTTTTAAGGAGGAGCTATGCCCAAGATTTTAGCAGTTGGTGAAATCAGTAATGGTGTGCTAAAAAAGGCCTCGCGCGAAACCACCAGTGTGGGCAAGCGTCTGGGTGGTGCTGTGGATGCGATTTTGCTCGGCTCTGGGGCAAGCGCAGGGGTTGCGGAACTCGCCAAGCATGGTGCCGACACAGTCTATGTGGGGGAGATTTCTCCCTATAACGGCGAAGCGTATGCAAAGGCGGTAGTTGACGTAGTGAAAAGCAAAGGCTATGACATCATCATCCTGCCGCATTCTTGGATTGGTCGGGATATTTCGGCACGCATCGCGACTGCGCTCAACACCGGAGTGATTTCCGACGCCACCGAAATCAGTCTTGAGGGGGACCGCGTCAAAATCCGCAAGCCAGTCTATTCTGGAAAGGCATTTGTCAACCTCAAGCTCAAGACCTCGCCGCAAGTGGTGACCATCAGGCCCAACGCGCACCCGATCAGCGAGGCTGCGGGCGCTGGTAAGGCAGAAACGATCACCGTCGATGCCTCCTCGGCGAAGGCCAAAGAAGTGAAATTCGAAGCCAAGGGTGGCACACGTGTGCCGTTGACCGAAGCGGACATTGTGGTTTCCGGTGGCCGTGGCATTAAAGGTCCTGAGAATTTCCCATTGATCGAACAGCTCGCCGATCTCCTGGGCGCAGGAGTGGGGGCAACACGGGCAGTGGTCGATGCCGGTTGGTGCGACCACACACTGCAGATCGGCCAGACTGGGCTAACCGTATCCCCAACCCTTTATATTGCCGTGGGAATATCGGGAGCTATCCAGCACATGGCCGGCATGGGCTCATCGAAATACATTGTTGCGATCAATAAAGACCCTGATGCTCCCATTTTCAAGGTCGCAACCTATGGCATTGTCGATGACCTGTTCCAAGTCGTGCCCCCGTTAAAAGAGGAACTGAAGGCTGCACTGGGCAGGTAAGGAGGGAACATGGCAAAAAAACTGTGCTTCGATCGTGAAGGTGATCCGGTAGTCGTTGCGGGGGCCGTGCGCACCCCGGTAGGACAGGCGGGTTCGACACTATCCCGCATGCATTCTTTTGAGTTGGGTGCACTCGTCGCAGAGGAATTGGTGCGGCGCAGCGGGATCGATAAAAATAAAATTGATGGTGTCGTGGTGGGGGAAATAGGCCAGTCTTCCAAAGCACCCAACCCGGCGCGCGTGATCTCGGTCAAAAACGAGCTGCCGCTAACTGCCAATGCGGTGACAATCGCCAATAACTGTGTTTCGGGGTTTGAGGCTATTTTTGAAGCAGCACGGCGCATCATCACCGGTGAGAACGAACTGGTGCTGGTGGTGGGTGAGGAGTCGATGTCCAATTTTCCGATCTACCTCGATAACGCCAAGCGCAATAGCAAAACAGCGACGGTCGAAAAGCTCAAGGCAAATTGGAACGAGGTGCCCAATATCCCCGAAATCCAGTTGGTCGATGGTGTTGCCGAGGGACTCAACGATCCCGTGCGTGATGCCATGATGTTTACGACCGCCGAAATCGTCGCGCAACGGCTGGACCTCAGCCGCGAACAACTCGATAGCTATGCGCACGGTTCGTACAAGAAGGCCTATGAGGCTTTGACCGCTGGCCGCTATGACAAATACCTGATGCCGGTCAAGTATGGTGAAAAGGCCGACGAGGTGCTTGATAAAGACGAGTTTATCATGAGCAAGGTAGGCTTTGTCGAGAAGCCGGAGCGCTTTGCCAAATCGCCGGTCATCTATGAAAAAATGCCCGGTGGCCTCAAAGCGCTTTATGAGAAATTCGGGCCGTGGATCGGCAAAAATTACGACGAAAGCCGCAAGCCAGTGGTCACCTTATTCAACTCGTGTCCGCAGTCTGACGGTGCGGGTGCAGCACTTTTGACCACGCAATCTAAAGCCCGCGAGCTTGGGCTGCCAGTTTTGGCGAAAATCAAAGGCTGGGGTTATGCCGGCGTCGATCCTGCGATCATGGGGCTCGGCATTGCGTACGCCATGCAGCGGGCCCTCGAAAATACTGGTCTCAACTGGGATGCCATGGACAAATACGAAATCCATGAGGCGTTTGCAGCCACCGCGCTGGGCTCGATGGTGGTGGCACGTGACGAGCTAAAATATGACCTGGTGGCGAGACTTGAAAAAGGCGATGTCAACCCCAACGGCGGCACGCTGGCCATTGGCCATCCTTTGGGTGCAACCGGACTGCGTGTCCTGATCAACCAGATCATGGATATCGACGCCGGTGCGCGTTACGTGATGGGTGCCATCTGCGCTGGCGGTGGTGTGGGTGGCGCACTGGTGCTCGAAAAACCATAGCCCAATGCGGGGTGGGGAATGCCCACCCCACCAATCACACGTGCCGCCGTGGCACAAAGCGCAAGTATTTTTCGACAAGACTAAGGTTATGGTCACTCTCTCGCCGCATGGGCGGCATGATGGTTTCTGGCAAATTGCCAAAAGTATCGATGGTGCGTAAGAAATCGCTACGTAGATCCGCCAGGATGCGGCGTGGCAGTGCAAGTGGGTTGCCTTTATAGACGATGCGCAAGAGTTTGCGTGCTTCGCCCTTGTCGATCAAGTTGCGCCGGAGCAGGTCTTCAGTTGCCGCCGAAAATTCTGCGACACCAAATTTGTAATTGCGGATCAAATCCGAAATGACCCGGAAAAGCCCGGCGCGCGTGATCGCATCGAGACGGTAAAGCAGCACTGCGGTTTGGAAATAGTTCATCGTGGGGATAACTTTTTCTGAAAGTTGTGTGTGGTAGTGCGGTGGGGTCTTTTGGGCAAGATGGATAAAAATCTGGCGGACGGCATTTTCGCGCGGCTTAAAACCACTATCGTGTAGGCGCTTTAGGTTTTCGGCAATGAGCGCACGTTCGTCGGCTGCGACCTGCCATTTTTTCAAAATAGTCAAAACCTCAAAATCGTCGAGTGCGCCAGAGACAATGTCAGAATAAAGAGAATACACAGCGGCGTCGTATTCGGAGTCATCGCCAAAAAGTAGCTCTTGTGCGCGCGGTGGGAAGACGCTGCGGGCATAGACCAGCGCGGCCAGTTTGAAACCGATTTTATCGATAATTTTTTTGAATTGCAGCTTTTTGACCGCAGCGCGCCAGTTTTTGAACAGGATGCCGTCAAAAGAAACCCCATCCAGGCGGAGTTTCTCTGCAATGACCTGCGCCATGCCCTCAGGAGATCCGGAAATAAAATAAATAGGCACTGCCTGTTTTTCCCGACTCTTGCCGTGGCGGAGTTCGCGCACCACTGCGGCCACCCCAGGAATATTTTTTTTCTCTTGTGGCTTCTCAAAAGGGATGCGCACCAATTTGCGCAGCGATTCAAACTGGGTGTCAAGGTAGGTCTTGTCGAGGTCAAACGTGCAGATGAAGCCGTCATAGCGGGCATTACCACGCCACGTGCCGTACATCTGCTCGAGTGCCTTGAGCACATGCCAGCGGAAGCCCGTCACACCATTTGAAAAGCTTTTCTCTAAATTCACTTTTCATCCTAAAGCATGCTTTAAGTCTTGCTTGGTTTGCGATCGTATTCGACTGTTGCACTCATCGCACACATCGGTGCCATCGGTGTATTTCTAGTGCGGGTCTTGCGTGGCATAGTGCTGCCACCGCTGCGGCTGCGCCGCATTGTCTTTGAAATTTACACCATTGGCTGGCAATCGTTGGCGATCATCCTTTTTACTGGTGCTTTCACTGGCATGGTCTTGGGTTTACAAGGCTACCACGTGCTGCGCCGTTTTGGTGCCGATGGCTTTTTAGGGGCACTAGTGGCCAAAAGCCTTCTAGCCGAACTGGCCCCAGTGCTATCGGCTCTTTTGGTCATCGGCCGTGCCGGTTCTGCGCTCTGTGCGGAGCTGGGCGTGATGCGGCTTTCCGAGCAAATCGAGGCACTCGAATGCCTTGCTGTGGACATCTATAACTACTTGGTTTCGCCCAAATTAGTTGCGATGCTGATTGCATTGCCACTTTTAGTTTATATCTTTGCGGCCAGTGGCATGCTTGGGGGCTATTTTTCTGGCTGTGTGGTGCTGCAAAGCAGCCCAGGCGACTACTACCAGAGCATGAAGGGTATCATTGATGCGGCGACTATCCGTATGGCCACGGTCAAATCGCTCATTTTCGCCATTTTTATTTTAACCGTAACAGCGTTTTATGGACTCTACGTCCACGAGTATTCGGGGCGTGGCGCACTGGCGCTTTCGCGCAGCACCACGCTTGCGGTCGTCATCGCTTCGGTGGGCATTTTGCTCTGGGACTACCTTTTGACTGCGGTTTTGATCTAATGCCAAGCGAGACACAAATCCCTGCTATTGAACTTTGTGGTATCCGCAAGGTGCTCGCAGGCCAGGTGGTGCACGATGGCCTCGATTTGAAAGTTGCGCGTGGAAAAACCACCGTGGTCGTGGGTGCCAGTGGTGCCGGCAAGAGCGTGATGCTCAAGTACATTCTTGGCTTCATGCAGCCCGATAGCGGCGACGTGCGCATCGACGGGCAGAGCATCTTGGGGCTCAGGGAGACCGCAATGAAAAAAATCCGTTCGCGCTACGGCGTGGTGTTCCAAGGTGCGGCGCTTTTTGATTCGATGACTGTCTTTGAAAATGTGGCTTTTCCGCTGGTGGAAAAAACTAAACTTTCAGCAAAAGAAATTGAAGACCGGGTCATGCATTATCTTTCCCTCATGCGCATCGCGGAGGCGCGGGACAAATTGCCGGCAGAGCTTTCCGGTGGTATGCAGCGCCGTGTGGCGTTGGCGCGTGCGCTACAGCTCGATCCTGAAATCGTGCTCTTCGATGAACCCACGACCGGGCTTGACCCAGAAACCAGCGAAAGTATCTATGATCTATTCATAGAAACCCAGCAGCGCCTTGGCTACACTGCGCTCATTGTCAGCCACGACATCCCGCGCATCTTCCGAGTGGGCGATGAAATTGCCGTGCTGCACAACGGAAAAATTGAGTCCGTGGTGAAAGCTAAGGATGCTCGGCGCAAGGCGACCGGCTGGTTGCGCAGGATGCTGGTAGCATAGAAGGAGTGGTTATGCGACGCACAGAAATTTATACGGGAATTTTTTTGGTGACAGGCTTTACCTGCTTTGCCTGGATTGCGCTCTCGCTGGGCGGCTTGCGGCTTTTGGGCGACAGCCGCCACGTGTATTATGCCGAATTCCAATCGGTTTCAGGACTCAAACCTGGGGCGATTGTTGAAATTGCAGGTGTGCAGGTCGGCAACGTCACCGATTTGATTCTGAAAGATAATCGGGCACGGCTGGTTTTGCGCATCGAGCGTGAGGTAAAACTGCCGGTGGACTCGATTGCCGCCATCCGTACCCGCGGGCTCATTGGAGAAAAGTTCGTCCGGATCACCCCCGGCAGTGACAGCGAAATTATACCTCCCGGCGGTGAGATCAGCGATACCGAATCGGTTGTCGATCTGGAGGAGATGATCGGCAAATTTATCTACGATAAGAAATGAATTTGGCTTTTTTGCAAAAACTGGAACAGCTGCTCTATGAGCGCAGAGAAAAAATGCCAGAGGGTTCTTATACCACCACGCTTTTTGCTGCTGGAACCCAGAAAATTTTGCAAAAAGTAGGCGAGGAGGCAGTTGAGTACATTCTGGACGCGCAGAATGCCGATAAACAAAAAGCCATCTATGAGGCCGCGGACCTGCTTTACCACCTCATGGTTTCGCTCGTGGCGCAGGGCATTTCGCTGGCGGACGTCGTCTCGGAGCTGGAACGCCGCCACACTGGCCGTTAATCATTTTTTGCTATTTTTATGCCTTTTGCCACTGGCTGCCAAGCCAGTTAAAAAGACCTTTTCTAAAAAGGAGGCTGAACCCACCAAAACGGAAAGGGAATCAGAGGAAAGTCTAAGCCAATCCGAAGTTCCAAATAGTGGGCAATCGAACCCAAAGGAAAATGCGGCAGAAGATGCTAAAACTAACAAAAAAGAGAAACCAGCCTCACCAGAACTTTTGGCGCGCATCCGCGATACGCTGCGCTTTGGCAATTCTCTCCAGGTGCGCGATGCGCTCAATACGTTGGGTCGGCTCAGCGCGGAAGAACAAAAAGGGCTTTTGCCCGAGCTAAAGCAATTACTGAAATCGCAGGACAGTCAGGTTTTGCGCAAACTGGCCGAGTACATCGGCAACGCCCCTTTCGCTGACCTTGACGAGGAGTTACCGAAACTTTTGCAAAATAAAACGCACGATCCGCTGTTTTTCGCCGCAGTCTCGGCGATCGCCAAAAAAAAACCGGCCTCTGCTCTAAGTGTGCTGCAGCAAGAAATCCGCGAACAAGACTTCAGCAAAGCCGGCAACCGGATTCCCGACCTCCTGCACCTTTTGGCCCTCTACAAAGATAGTTCGCTGCAACCATTTCTGACGGAAAAGCTCCGTTCAGCCGATACTTATAGCGACTACCGTGGCGGAATCCTGCGCTATTTAGGCGAGATTACGCCGTGGTCGCAGGAAATGCAGGATTTGGTCTTGAAAATTTTTCAGGATGAAAGCGAACCCTTGACAGTGCGCGGCGCTGCTGCCCAGGCATTGGGTAAAGCGCGGATCGATGGGGCAAAGCCAGTGCTCAAAGAGGCGCTCAATAAAATCGAAAATCTCAAAAATCTTGACGAAAAGAAACGCTACACCCGCTTCCGCATGCAGGTGATCGCAGGACTGATTCTGCTCCAAGATGGCGAGGTGCAAGACATCCTTTTCAATATGGCGCGCGACGACGACGAACAGGTGCGTGCCCGCGCAATTTACCAGATCGGCCAACTCAAATTGGCCAGCGCGCGCGAGCTGCTCGAGTATAAAGCAAAGTACGACCCGTCAGTACGAGTGCAAAAAGAAGCCAAAAAAGCACTCGCCGCGCTGGATGGGACAAAACCTGCTACAGAAGAAGAAAGCCGCGAGCCATGAAACGTGCTGTTATTTTTTGGCTGATTGTGGTCTTGTCCCTCTGCGCATTCTTCGCTCCTGATGACACTTCGCTGGAGCAGGCGGTGGCGTCTGGGAAAGAGGCGCATTCGCTTTTCCTAAAATACCAGGACCACCAAGGCGACTACCTACTCTTTTACGACGCAGTAGGTTCTTTGCTCTACCTACGTTACCGCCGCGACCGTTGGGACTACAGCAACGATGCTTTGCGCGCCAAGCTGCGCCGGGGTATCACATACCGTGTGGAGTGCCGCTTGCTCAAAAAACTTGCTGAGGGCCAACTGCCGCCCGGACTTCCTGGTGCGGAAAATCCTCGGCTCAAAGAACTGCGCAAGATCCGTGAGCTGCGCGCCGCGTACTTAGCAGATTTGGTGGCAGTGAACGAATCGGCGCTGCGCGATTTGCGCTATTGAAATGCTGCTTCTACTGGCGATTTTGACGCTGGCCAGCGGCTTTTTTTCCGGCAGCGAAGCAGCCATTTTTTCGCAGGATGCCAGTAGGCTTTTGCGCATGCGCTCCGAGGAGATCGCTGCATCGCTGCGCAAGACAGTGCTGGGATGGCTGCGCCGGCCAGAACGCGTGATTACAGGATTACTTTTGGGTAACTTAATCGTCAACATTGCACTCACTGATTTATGGGAAAGCTGGTTTGCTGCGGTTTTCGGTGATTTTCCACAAAAGCACATGGTCTTGCCTTTATTGATTACACTTTATGTTTTGGCCTTTGGCGAGGTTGTCCCCAAGGTCATTGCGCTAAATTTCCATGACCATTGGATCCGCTTGTTCGAGGTGCCACTGCAAATCTGGTTGCGCATCTCAGCACGGATTACAACACCCCTCGATCACCTCACGGCAAAACTGACTAAACCAATTAAGGTAGAAGATACCCCACTCGGTGAGGTAGAATTGATCGAGGCAGTGCGCTTTGCCGAAGACCATGGCTTAATCAAAAGCGAGGAGACGCGCATGCTTTCGCGTGCGATCGCGTTTTACCACAACACACTTTATACTGCCATGATCCCGCGCTCGCAATTATTGCTCCTGCCACAGGGTATTTCCCTCGCCCGAGCACGCCGTGCCTTTTTGGATTCGGCGCATGATTTCGCTGCCATCTACCAGCGCAATTCCAACCGCATCGTGGGCGTCGTCTATCTCCGTGGCATTGTGCAGTTGCAGTTGGCGGGGAAAAAAAATATCGCCACCAAAATTTTCCCGGTGGATTTTTTGCCGGCTAGTTTCTCACTGAGCGCGGCACTTTCAGCACTCATTGCTGGTCGCCGTAATATCGCCGCCGTAATCGATGAGGCCGGCACCTTTATCGGTATGGTTACCCTCCGTGGCATCACCAACCACATTCTGGGTGCGAGTTTTGCCGCTGTGCCACAGGATGCCCATCTCGAAAAATTGGACCGTAACCGCTACCGCGTTGCCGCACAAATGCCTTTAGATCGCTTTAACGAAATCTTCCGCACGCAACTTAGTGGAGAACATAGCGAGACCATCGGCGGCTATATCGTGGAGATACTCGATGGTTTTCCGCGTCGGGAAGACAGTGTGCGTATCGGCAAGCTGGTCTTCAGCGATTTTGTGATGGAGGAACACCGACTGCGGCATTTCACGCTGACAGTAAAAAATAACAATGGTTAGCGTGTTGATTTTTGCCGCAAGCATCGTGGCCGCCGGCTTTTTTGCCGCCACAGAGGTGGCGTTTTTTAGCCTGACTCCACTCAGTGTCGCGCGCGGTGAGCGCAGCCGATTGGAAAAGCTGCTTTTGCGCAAAAATGAAATGATCGCGATGCTTTTGGCGGGCAATAACCTCGCGATTGTCAGTGGCACGCTGGCACTTGATACGCTGTTGACGAGAGAGACCAGTATTGAGTACCGGGTGGCGGTTTTTTTCTTAGAAATTCTCCTCTTTTTTGTTTTGTCTGAAGTGATACCGAAAGCCGTTGGCCAAAAGCTTGGCATAAAGCTTTTAGAAAATAGCTACTCGCTGCTTTGGCTGTGCTATTTTTTGCTTTTGCCGATCAGCTTTGTCTTCTTACGGCTGTCCCGCGCTCTCGGTAGCACCGAAAAAAGCCGCACCTCACGCAGCGAGATTTTCCGTTTTATTGCACAGCATACTGCTGACAATCGATTGCCCCTTGCCGATTCTTTGGCGACTTACTCCAGCACCACCATCCGCGAAATCATGACCCCCATGAGCGAGATGATCTCTCTCCCCGCAAACGCCACGCTGCGCGACTGTGCTGAAATCATTGAAAAAAGTTCTTATTCCCGTTATCCGGTGTACGATAGCATCCCCGCTGAAATTGTGGGCTATATCGATCTGCGCGATTGCCTGAGCCAGACTGCCGGAACACGCGTGCAACAAATCATGCGCACTGCCCACTTTTACCCAGCCTCGCTTTCCGTGGACCAGCTGCACGAGGAGATGCGCCGGCTTAAGTTACCGATGGTTTTTGTGGTCAATGAGTATGGTTTGGTCATCGGCCTCATCACAGAAGAGGATTTGGCCGAAGAGCTTGTCGGTGATATCTTCAGCCATGACCAAAAACTTGAGATGCAATACCTTATCGAAAAAGAACCTGGCAGCTATGAGATTGATTGCGCGATGGACATCGATGATTTCGCCAAGATCTTCTCCATCCCCATCAAAAAGCATAACTTTGAAACCGTGGGGGGATACCTCATGGCAGCCTGCGGGTATATCCCACAAAAAGGGGAAGTTCTGGACTTACCTGCCGGGCGCTTTACCATTTTGGAAGCAACGGCACGGACTGTGCGCAAAGTGGAATTTAAACCTGCTAAGGTAAAAAAGAAATTCGCCGGAACCAAAAGCCAGGCCAGCAAGCAGCACGCAAAGTCGGTTTGAAAATCCAGGAACGTAACCACCCAATGAGGGGTGGTGCAAACCGTCTGGGCTGTCCCTATCAGGAAATTTAGAATTGCTATTTTCTACTATTTTGTGCCACTGGCTTGGCGGTGTTGGGTGGTTTGGTGGATGAAAAAAGCAAAAATTCGGTGTAAATGTACCCGGCAGCGCCCCACATTTTGACTTTCATATCGCAATTACTGAATGGCAGTCCCCGGTCTTCGGG
>JANWWX010000190.1 GCA_025057195.1 Leptospiraceae bacterium
ATCGCCAAACTTTATTACGACAATTTTGATCTGGAAAAAATGGCGGCTAACACCCTCAAAGCCGACTTCAACAAATTGAGTCCCCAGGAGCAAAAGCAATTTGCCCAAAAGTTTGGCAAATTCGTCCTCGAATTCTACCTCACCAAAATTGAGCGCTATAACAAAAACAAGGTCGAGTTTGTCGGCGAAGAGGCCAAAGGCAACCGCGTGGTGGTCAAAACCTTATTAGAATACGAAGGCAAAATGGCCGCCGTCAATTACTTCATGGCAGAAAAGGATGGGCGCTGGCTTGTCTATGACTTTGAAGTAGAAGGGGTGCGTCTGTCCAGTACTTACCGCAACCAGTTTGCCTCTCTACTCAAAAAGGGTGGCTTCAGCGAATTGGACGCAGAACTCGATAAATTGCTGGCGAAATATAGCCAGTAGCCCCACAAGCCAGCAGTCAAAAGGCAATATGCTACTTGCCCTCAGCTTTCCTTTCCTCCCATTCTTTAAGGGTCTTTTCGGCCTCAGCTTTTTTGCCCAAGAATCTTAGCAGATAAACAAATTCCGGGACAAAATACGCATTTTGCGGGGCGAATTCGGCAAAGCGGATTTGCTCATAGTAATAGAGCTGTTCGCGTGCGCGTTTTTCTTTGCCCGCAAGATAGCCAAGGACATAAAGGGCGCAATCGCGCGCTAAGGCATCGGCCTTGTTATTGCTGAGTTCGCGCAACGCAGAAATACCCAGCGGGGAGTTGCCAGAGCGCAGGTAATAGATTGCCCGCGAAAAAGTGGCGACCGAATCCCCATAACTGCTGCGGATGAGCGCAAAGTCCGGTAGTTCACGCGCCAGTCCTGCTTGGACCAATTGCCAGGTTGGTAGCTTTTTAACCGAAGGTTGCCACCTGGCCAATTCCAACGCGCTCTCCCACCACGGTCGTCCTCCGGCAAAATAGATTTCCAAGGAGGCTTCGGCGAGTTTGGCGGCCAGGGTTTCGGGCAGCCCCAAGGCATAGGCCTTTCGCCCGGCCAAGAGCGCCTGCTGCCAAAGGGTGCGGTCCCACTCTTTTGGGAAAACTGGGCGAGCAATGAAGTCGCGGAAAAGCAAAAATAGCAATGCCTGCGGATCCCGCGCTATGCTGTGGCGGAAAATCTCTGCGAGCAAGGTGGCTTCATGGAAAAATAGGATGGCATCTTCTCGGTGGTCCTTTTGCAGGGCGTGGGCAAGTTCCAAAAATTCCTGGACCTCTGGGAGTGCGAGTACCGCCGCCGGTTCACTGGACTCCGCCCCGGTGAAGACAGCCTGCACCACTGATAGTGCTTGGGCATGCCGGCGTTCGATTTCGGAGTACTTGTTCTCGCGAAAATGATAGAGTAGGCGTGGGGAATTCTGCACGATGTAATAGACGAAACCGCCCAGCGCGGACAAAAGTAAAAAGACGAATACATAAGTGAAGTAACGGCTGTGGTCTTTTTTGAGTGTCTTCTTGTGGACGCTCGAATCGTAAACGTGCATGCCCGCTCCTTGCAGGCAGCATCAGCCACCCGCTGCCGCTGGCTCGGCTCGGAAAGTCTCAAGGACCTTGCGGATGCTTTCGGTTTCTTCCATGAACAGTAAAGCGACCGGCTGGTTGGTGCGGAAAGTCAGCGCCACGCAGTTGGGATAAAAGCCTATGGTTTTGAGGTTGGCAAGCGGGAAACGTTCTTGTCCACCGGGGTGGTCAAAATAAAAACTAAAGCCATCGTACGAAAACACGCCGCGCCCGAACCGCCGGATGCCCTGCACTTCCGCTACGTCGAAAGCCGGCATGCTGCCCTTACCGTCATAGACATTGCGCGTGCTCGAATCCAGGTAAAGATAGGCGAATTTTTCAAAAAGCCGTGGGTTCTCCTTTGCCACCGATACCGCAACGGGCGCGGGCGCGGGTTTTTCTGCTGGCGGGGCTTTTTCTTCCAGGAACTGGAATGGTCCTGGAACGCTGCTGGTGGCGGCTGGCGGAGTTTGTAGCGGTGTGGGCTCTGTTGGTGCGGGACGAGGGGGGGTGGGCGATTCCTGTTTCTGCCAGGACGGTGGCTTTTTATCGAATGCCTGCAGCACGAGCCCGGCAAAGACCAAAAGCAGCCCAACACCTAGAAAGAGGAATGCGATATATTCCACACTTATTTATCGTGGTTTCAGCCGGAAGTTTTGAGCAGTTTTAGTCGCGGAACTGTACTGCGCGCGACTGGCCAAAGGTTTCCGCAATGCGTTCAACCGCATCTTCAATGTCTTTTCCCTCGACAAAGACATCGTGGATCGCCTTGGCGATGGGGTATTTTTCCTCGCGCAGGCGCAACAGCCGCGGCAGCGCCCGGATGCCATAAAGCCCGCTCAGCATTTTCTTTTTATCGTGCGTATCAAAAACAAAGTCATGGCCATATTGTCGGTCGTGGCTATCCTGACCAAAGCAACTCAGCATCAGATCAGCAACGCCGGCGGAACCTGCTAGTGTCGAGCGGCGCCCACCCAGTTCCACGACCATGTTGGCCATCTCGCCTGCGATGCGGTGTGCTAAATAGAACAAGGTGCTATCGTTGTTACCGCCCAGCATCTTTTCGAAATAGCCGTCCACCATGCCGACGCCTAGGGCATAAATGTTTTTGATCGCCCCGCCTAACTGCAGGCCACGCACATCGTATGGGTTGACCGCCGGCCGGGTGAAAACGTAACCAGTGGTGAAAAATTCTGTGAGCTGATCCACTAAAGAAGTGTTGACCGCGGCCAACTCAAAGCCCACCGGTTTGCGTTCCATGATCTGTTCCGGGTAATTGGCCCCGGCAAGCACGGCGAAGCGCGCGGGGTTGAGGTGGTAAATTTTTTCCAGGTCGTCGAGGATCAGGCCATACT
>JANWWX010000191.1 GCA_025057195.1 Leptospiraceae bacterium
GAATTCATTGATTCTTCCAGCATCGGCGCGTTGATTGAACTTTCCAATTCTTTAGTGCGTCGGGGTGGCAGCCTGATCGTGCATAGCCTCAACGGCACGACCCAAAGGATTTTCCAAGCAACCCGACTGACGGAGTTCGTCCCGATTGCTGCCAACGAAGCAGAGGCCATGGCGATGGTCAGGAGTAGCAATAATTAGCTTATAAATACAATAGCCAATTAAGCTGTGGCGAGTGCAGCCACCACGTTATTCCAGCCAGCAGCAATGTTGGCGAGATTGTACCCACCGCCGCCCAAGGCTAAAAGCCGGCCGTGGGCATATTCTTGTGCTAGCTTGGCCAAATCCTGCGCTGCCTGAGTAAAGGACTTTGGCGAGTAAGCCATTCCGGTCAGCGGATCGCCCTTAAGCGAGTCGGCGCCGCATTGTAAGATAATAAACTCAGGCCTATGCTGGCGCAGGTGGTCGATGACTTGTTCCCAGGCAGCGGCAAAATCGCGGTCGTCGGCGCCGTCGGGCATCGGAATATTGAGTTTGAGCCCCTGGGCAGGGCCTTTACCCCTTTCACTGGCATCGCCGGTTCCGGGATAAATGAACTCCTGGTGGAGGTCGGCAAAAATCAACCTCGGTTCCGATTCAAACTCATAATAAACGCCGTCACCATGGTGGGCGTCGATATCCACATAGGCGATTCGCTGCAGCTTGTGTGTTGTCAGGAGGTGTTCAATGGCAATCCCGATATCGTTAAAAATACAAAATCCTCCCGCGGTGTTGCGCCGTGCATGGTGCAATCCAGCAATGGGAACAAAGGCAGCCTCAGCTTTACCTTGCATGATGTCTTCCACAGCAGCAAGCACCGTCGCACACACCGTGAGCGCAGCCTCGAAGCAACCAGGAAAAGCAGGTGTGTCGCCACGGTCGAGCAGCCCATAGCCGCGTTGGGAAAAATCCCGCACTAACCCAACATAAGATTGGGTATGGAAAGGCTGCAAGATCTCTGCTGGCCCATCGTGGGGGGCACAGACCGTGGTGCGCTGGTTTAGGCCGCGGGAGATAAACTCCCGGTAAAACGCCCCAAAGCGGTGTGGGCTAAACGGATGCCCGCCAGGAAAACCATAGCGGGCCAGTTGCTCACCAGCATAGACGTGTGTGCGCATGCCTGCGCGCCCGAGAGGAGTCGAACCTCTGACCCTCAGATTCGTAGTCTGATACTCTATCCAGCTGAGCTACGGGCGCATTACCGCTACTTCCCGCGCAGCGGTATTGTCTGAGAAAGGCAACGAAACACGCCGTCAAGTGTGTTGTGGTCCAGGTGACCTATAACCGGCCGCTCCCAAAACGGAGTGCTATTTTTGAAATAGAAATCGCTTAAGTCCACATCCGGGATTCCGTTTTGAACTAGCAAAAAACAAAGCTGCCCCAAAAGCAGCCTTAAAACTCCTTTCTAGACAGGAACAGGCACAAATGCGGCCACCGCGAGGGCGATTTGGGGGCGGGCAAAATTGGCAGGGCATGTTCCACCTTCGTTGCACGGCACTCACAATTTCTTCTGGCGGCCAAACTAGAGCGCAACACTGTAGTGATACTAAAGGTTTGTGCCTAAATCTTGCCAGCTGGGAGTTGAGTTTTACTGTGGTGCATGAAATTCCGCCTGCAGTGGTATTGGGTTGCAGTTTTAGTGACCGTGCCGTTGGTCGTCCTTCTGCTTTGGCGTTTTAGCAGTAGTGGCCATTCCGCAACCATGCCCTACACGCGCACGGTGTTGCGTGGCGGAGCTGAGGGATTTGTGACCCCGGCAGAACTAGAGCGCCTGCTCAACCGTGATCCGTCACCGCGCGCAGTGCTTGAGGCATACCGTGCTTATGCGCAGTACCCCGACTTTTCACGCCCGCTCGATAGGACAATGGTGGACCTGCTTGACCCTTGGAAGATCGAGGATGTCCCGCTGCCTTTGGTTGACGATCCTGCAATGCGCACCGAAGCCAAACTGCGCGAGCGTATTGCCGAGCTCAAAGCCGCTGGCAAAAGTGAGTCACAGATTGAAGAAGAGCTAAAAAAACACTACGAGGGTTTGCCGCGCTACCAATTTGCTGCAAACCGCCATACCTTGACCTTGGGCGACACTTTAGTTGTAACGCTGAAAGTGACTGCGGCGGATGGCGGCAAGGTGGACTACACGATCACCGATGCCGTGATTTGGGGCGATCCGCAGATGGCCCGCTCGGTTGTCGGCCGACCGGAATACAATGACTCCGGTTTCGAGCCAGACGCCAAAGCTGGGGATGGCATCACCACTTTCTCATGGAAGCTGCCTGGGGAGGACCGCCGCTATTGGGGCAATCTGCGCCTGGTAGTAACCCTGTCGGTGCGGGGAGTAAAAAATCCAGTGGAAATCCAGCACAATTTTTATGGTGCCCCGATTGTGCCAGCGCAGTTCACCGGCCAGTTCCAAGAACGGCTTGAAAACGGCAGCTTAGTGATCGAAGTTTTTCTCGACGTCAAACGCGACTGCAAATTCATTATCCAAGGCAACTTGTACACGCAACGCGGGGAACCGACGCACTGGGTGACAGCCAACACTGTCCTCGAGCCAGGTCTGCGTTCGGTGCCTCTGGTCTTTTTTGGCAAGATCTTCCACGACCTGGGCGCTGAAGGGCGTTTTGTGCTGCGCGATCTACGCGGCACCTGTGAAAACTTGCCATTCCCCGCGCGCTGGCTCAACGAGCCCAGTAAAATGGAGCAGATTGTCAACGCCAAGCCCCTCGAAGAGCCTCTGCTTTTTTATATTCCCTATACGAACATGAGCTATACCACACAAAAAGAGTATCGCTTCAAGGACTTCAGCCGTGCGGAATGGAGTT
>JANWWX010000192.1 GCA_025057195.1 Leptospiraceae bacterium
CAACTACCAAGCGCCGAGCCAGCAGCGGTGGAACTACAACGAGCCATTCTCGGCTCGCAATCCCACTATCACCGTACCCAGCGGTGCGCTGACACTCATCCCCTATTTTGGCCTCGAATGGCGGTTTTAAAAATCCCGAGCGATGCGGTTTTGGCGAATGGCCTGCGAAACAAAATTCAGATACGAAAACCACTGCCGCGCCAGGTCTTCAGCTATTTGCGGTCGCGCAGTGATCAGATTATTGGTGAAGATAGGATCGCTTTTCCAATCGTAAAGTGCGAGTGGCCGCTCCCTATCGGTGATCAAAGCATAGCGGCCGCGGAAATATGCCATGCTGCTATCTAAATCCGCCACTGCCCATTCGGCTGGTGGCTTGGGCCAAAGTGCTTTGCCCATCGCCGCATGCAGGGTGGTGATTCGCAACATGCTGAGCAGAGTTGGCAGGATGTCGAGCTGTGAGGCAAGCTCGCTCCTTTTTTCGACGGGCAAAAAATTTGGCGAATAAAAAACGAGCGGCACGTGGTATTGGTGGAAGACACCGTTTTGCCCATAGGTATGGTCTGCCGTGATGACAAAGATAGTTTCAGCAAAATAAGAACTCTTTTCGGCCAGGGCAAAAAATCGGCCCAACGCATAGTCTGCATAGCGCAGCGCATTGAAGTGCGCAGCCCGCGCAAAGCCACGGTAAAAGTCTTTTTCGGCATAATCCGGTGGCAGTTGGTATGGATGGTGTGGGTGCAAACTTGTCACCACCGCCAGAAAAGGTTTTTTTTCTTGCAGCAAAATTTCATGCAAGCGCATAAACACCAAATGGTCATACACTCCCCAGACGTGTTCGTCCTTTGCCGCAAAGCCTAAATTTTCTTTAGTAATGATATTTTCAAAGCCGGCGACACGCATATAGCTGGAAAAACCTTGCGAACCTGCCTTGTAACCCGTGACAAAATAGGTGGCATAGCCTGCCTCACGAAAAATGGTGCCAAGCCCGCGCTGGCGGTTATGGGCATAAGACGATGTCGTATATGGCCTGCCGAAGGGCATCGCGATCGAGCTCACAATCACCGGCAATGCAGTGATCGAACGGTTCCCATAGGCTAGTGCATTGTTAAAACTATAACCCGCTGCGGCGATGCGGTCAAAATTTGGTGTGGCCTTGTAGTGATTGCCGAAATAACCCAAGTCGGCGGCAGACCAACTTTCCATGATAAAAATAACCACGTTTTTACGTAACGGCTTTTTACCCATGCTCTCGTGTTTGCGGAAAAAGGGATATTCATCGCTCACGAATTTTTCTTGGCTCAAAGCGAATTGCCGCCTAACTTCTGCCAGTGGCGAGTTCCCTTTGGCGTTGTGTGGCAGATCCTCCTTGCGGTAAAAGTGTTGGATGGCAGCAAAAACCGGATTGAGCGCGGCATTACCTAAAAAATAATCACCGCTGGTGAATGCGTTGGTGACGTTGATTGGGCGACCTTGCAGGCCACCGCGCACGGCAATGGCGGTTCCCAAAAGCAACAGGGTTCCAGCTGCGATCGCATGTTTCCACACAAGCGGCAGTAAGCGCAGCTTCCATTCTTTCCTATATAAAAAATAAAGTAACAGAATGCTTGTGGCTAACCCCGCAACGATATAAAAAATAGAACCGGTGACAAAGGCCCAAAAATCGCGGAATGAGGAAAAAAGCGCAAAGAACTCTGCCACTGACCGGCGGTGCGCAATCGCATAGAAAACCAAATCACCAAAAGTGACCGCAAGCCACAAAAAGTGCAACCACAAAAGCAAGAGCCATACCATGTGGTAGATAAAACGAAAATGCCCTAAAAGCCAGAGCAAAACCAAGGGTAGCGCAAAAAGCTGCGCGAAAGCCGACAGATCAAAGCGTAATCCAGTGAGCATGGCAGCGGCTGCCGGCAGGAAGCCTTTGCTTTCATTGGGACTAAACGCCACGAGAAAAACCAGCCTTGCCAGCTCGCTGCTGGCCAAAACGACCAAAAGGATCTTGCCGCTTAAGATGAGCCTCTGGCGCACCGGCTCTGTCATTGAGTCCATACCGCGGCCAAAACCTGGTTTATCGTGTTAAGACTAAATTGTATAGCTACAGCACAAAATGTTTTACAGCACCAATGGCATTTTAGGCTTGGCGGAGCGGAGGGATGGATGGCCAGGAAATGCCAATTGACAGGTAAAGGAACGCGCTATGGGAACAACGTCAGCCACTCACACCGCAAAACCCGGCGCACCTTCAAGGCCAATGTCCACCGTAAACGTGTTTTCATACCTGAAGAAAACCGCTACATCACGCTAAATCTTTCTACCCGTGCGTTGCGGACCCTGCAGAAAAAAGGTCTTGCCGCCATGCTGAAAGACCTGCGCCAAAAGTGAAACGGAAACTGCGTTGACCCTCCGAGCCGCAGAACCGCTGCGCCAACCTGGCAATGTTGCCCTGTACCAAACGCCAGTGCTATTCATGGACCGCAGCCGCATCCGCAGCAATTACCGTGAGCTAAAAAACGCGCTGCCGCAATTCCGGATTGCATATGCAGTGAAGTCAAACTTCCACCCCGAGGTGATTGCAATTTTGCGCGAGGAGGGCTCACACTTTGAAACTGCCTCGCTTGTCGAAATTGAAAAATTGCTGGGTTTGGGGATAAAACCAGAGGAGATTATCTTCTCCAATCCCGTCAAACCGCAATCAGCGATTGTGCGGGCACTGCATCATGGGGTGACGATCCAGAGTTTTGATTCTGTCGAGGAGCTGGAAAAATTCCGCCCTTTTGCAGGTGCAGAGATAGAACAATCCAAACGCATCCGCCCACAATTGCGCATTGCAGTGCCCAACGAGGGTTCGCTGTGGCCAC
>JANWWX010000193.1 GCA_025057195.1 Leptospiraceae bacterium
GGGACTGAGCGGGCAACCAATGTTTCAATACCCTTGATCTCTTTGACTGATAGCTTTTCCACACCAGGTTTATACTCTAAAAGTACAGCCGCCGTGACAGGCTCAGTTTTTTCTTGAAAAAGCTCCTCAGAAGGAAATGCAATATTGACCTGCGCCCTCTCGACCCCACGTACCTTTTCGAGGGTGCGGGCAATGGCGCCTGTGAGTGCCCGCTGTTTTTTGACATCCTTTTCAAATTGTGTTTCAGACCACTTGTCAATATCGAAAAGTTCCCAGCCATGCACCCCCTGCGGGATCAGGTTATCCTGTGCTAACGCCACGAGCGCAGCCTCACGCCGGTCGGCAGGGATGAAAATGGTGTCGGTGCCGGAGGTGGTGTACGGGAAGCCCATTTCGCTGAGCTTTTGGGTTACTGCCGCAAAGTCCTTGGTTTCCATGCCTTTGAAGAGCACGACATGCGGCTTTTCAGAAGACATGCTGCCGATGAGCACCAGCGCTACCACGACCACCAAAAGCGCAGCGCCGAGAATAATCCTTTTGGTGGTGTCGAGCTTCTCGTTGAGTCCCTTCAGGCGTTCCCAGAATTGTATAATAAAGGGTGGCATGGCTCCTCCTTTTGTTATGTCACATCTTTAGGTTTTATTTCTTGCGGTCGTACCATAGCGCCAATTATTAACGTAAGTTGGAAAGTTCGCGGTATGTGCGTACAGCCAGGTCGGCAATATTTTTCACCAGTGTCAACGACATCCGCGCTTTTTCGGCCTGGATGATGAGGGTGTGTGCCGAAATTCCTTTCGGGTCGGCGACCAGGCGGTGGCCCAGCGTTTCGGCGTTGACCTGTTGCTCATTGACTTTCTCTAGAGCGCGGACCAATACCTCGGAGAAGTTAAGCGCGGTGTCTTCTTCCATCAGGCGCACCGGGCGTCCGTCATGGTGGCGTGGGTCGGTGGTGCGTAACACCACCAAATCGCCTTTTACGTTGTCTTGGTGGAAAAAATTTTCTGTGATGGGTAACATACTTCCTCCTTAGTCTATGCCCGTCCTATTTGCAGCGCGCTTTGGAACATGGTTTTAGCTCCCTGGATCACCTGCGCGTTGGCCTCATAGCTGCGGCTGGCTGCGATCATGTCCACCATCTCGGTCACGATGTCCACGTTGGGATATTCGACATAGCCTTTTTTAGGTCCCACTTTGATGGCGTCTGGATGCGAGGGGTCATAGACCAAACGCACGGGCGTGGTCTCGTCGCGTTCGATTTTGAGCACGCGCACACCTTCACCGTCGCCGGCGCGCAGGCCAAAAGGATATACCGGTGACTTCCAGCGTGTGCGTAGGTTGATCGGTTCCAAGATGACACGACGGCGGCGGTAGGGGCCATCTCCTTCGTTGGTACGCGTCGTGGTCGCATTGGCAATGTTGTTGGAAATGACATCCATCTTGAGGCGTTGCGCGCTCAAGCCGGTGGCAGCAATGTTGATCGATTCAAACACAAAACCTCCTAAGCAATGCGGTTCACAATATTGATGGTGCGGAAATTGTGGTTGAGCAACGTGGTCAGCATCTGGTAAACCATAATATTTTTGGTCTGCTCTGCCACTTCATGTTCCGGATCAACGTTATTGCCGTCGTTGCGCATCGTGGTCAGGTAGTCGATGTGCAGGCGTGGCTTGACATCCCGGATGTCCCGTTTGCGGAAAAAGGGAATATGGCGCTCGTCGGTCAGCCGTGCCGGAAAAGCGTTTTCCTCGATGTGCTTTTCAAGCTCAAGCACGCGGCGCAGCTCTGCTTCAAACGAAACCTCGCTGCGTTTGAAATGCGGTGTGTCGGCGTTGGCGATATTGTCGGCAAAAACCCGATGGCGGAGTTCGGCCACGTCCAGCCCACGCTCTAAAAGATATTGGGTCCTGCCCCACAGTCCAGTTTCGGTGATCATGCCCTTTTCCTCCCACTTGTTCTATCGGCCAGTATGCCAAAACGCCGCACCACTTTTTATCCTCTCCCAGACCTTTGGGCAATGAATTCCGCCGGGGTCGTCACCCTGACAAGCGTCGAGACATTCTGCAGCATGTGCGGGTCTAAGCTGACCAAGACCCCCCCGCAGAGCCGGGCGGTCTGGGCATAGATGGCATCAGCAAAGCGGAGGTCTCCGCTTTCGGCCAACTCGNAAGCGGCGCGGCCAAAAAGTTGATCGAAATCGAGCCAATGCACATTGTTTGCCAATGCCCATTGTTGGGCCAACAGGGAATAGATGCGAGCACTACCCAAAAGCATCCGCAACGCGATCGTCAGTTCCAATAAAAAAATGCGCGGCAAGAACAGTTCGTAATTTCCTGAGACAATCTCTGCTAAAAAGAGGCGTGCTCCCGAATTGCTATTTTCGAGTGCTGCAAGGTAAACGCTGGCGTCGATGGTCACTTTTCGGGGACGCACTATTTTGCCTCCCCGCTATTGGCATCGCGCTGCGCCATGAGAACGCGCAATGGGCTAATCCCCTTTTTGCGGATTTTGCTGCCTAACTGCTCCAGCGACGCCAGGAATTGCTCCGCACGTAAAGCTGGTTGGTCGGGGACTTTCTCAGTCCGATTGAGTTCATATGTGAGCCCGGCCAAGACCAAATCGCGGAATTTTATACCCCGCAACGCTGCCTCCGCCTTGGCCCGGCGGTACAGCTCGGGCGGTAGGTCGATCGTCGTCCGCATAAAAGCATAAATATGCTATTATGTTTAACTGTAAAGATTTTTTTATGCAGCCGCCACGTGTAACCACCCAAGCACAGGTATCAAAAAACACAAAGCCGCACAGCACACTGAGTTCTATGTAAAAGCCT
>JANWWX010000194.1 GCA_025057195.1 Leptospiraceae bacterium
AATTCTACGCCTGGTTTAATAAATTGCCTGCCGATGCAGCCGCGATTTTGACCTCGCATGACAGCAACCTCCAAAAGCACCTTGCCTTTAACCGGATTCTGGAAATCCGTGGAGGAAAGCTTTATGAAAAAGTAGATCTCCCCCAAAATGCCAAAGCTCCATTAGGCTCAAAAAGGAATCCGAACCCAACACTACTGCCACTCGACCAAAGGGAGCTATGGATCCGCTGCCAAGAGGCTGACTTTTGTAACGAGTTCGAGCCAGTGCTTTTTGGCATCAATCTTGAGCTAAAAAGTGGTGACCGCATCCTGCTGACCGGACACAACGGCGCTGGCAAAACCACACTACTGCGCGCGCTCCACGGTGAAATCCGTCCCGTTTTTGGTAAGGGGGAAATCCAGTTTGTTGGTGTACTGCGCCATGAGCAGCGGCGTGAGCTATGGCAAAAAATAGCGTTTGTTTCCGCCGCACAGTTTGATTTTTTCCCAGCACACATGCGCGTGGCCGAGGTGTTGGCGACGCGGCTGAGCGGTTCTCTTTATGACTATCCAGAATCCTTGCCGCAGCAAGTCGAGCCGGTGCTGCGCGAGTTTTCGGTTTTAGAACTACTGCAGCGCAACTTCCGCGAACTTTCCGAGGGCGAAAAAACGCGCGTGCTCTTGGCGCGCGCATTCCTCATGCCGGCAGTGGTCTATCTCATCGACGAGGGGTTCATGGCGCTGAGCGAGCGTTTTTTCTTGCTCGCGCTAAACCACCTCAATGCCTTGCCCGCCTCGGCGGCAGTGGTGATTGCCGCCAACGAGCGGATCGATATCATCGAACAGGGGCTATTGTTCCCACTGCAGCGTTGGTATATGGCGCACGGGCGGCTAACCACTGCTCCTTAGGGATTTTGCTATAGACATAGCGCTCGAGCTTGCTTTCTTTGACGTGCGCAATGCTCACAAAAATGAAGCCGTCGAGGGCGTTTGAAAAATCCTTGTCGATGCCAAAGTCGAAAAAGTGCACCCCACCCTCTTCACACAGTTCAGTATATTGCTTATAGAGCGTCGGCACCGCAAAACCATAATGCTTGAGGTTCTGCTTGAGCTCTTTGAAACTCTGCTTGTAGTCATTGCTGGTGAAAAGCTGTGCCAGGCGCTCCTCAGCACCCTGCGAGAAGCGGTAGCGGTGTTTAGCCCGGACTGGGGCATTGGGTTTGCCGAACCAGCGTTGGTAAAAATATACCAAAAGCTCGCGCGCTTCCGCAGAGTAAGAATTACTAATCGAAACTGGGCCAAAAAGATAATTGTACTGCGGCCGTGCGGCAAGGTAGGCACCAATCCCATGCCACAGGTAATCGAGCGCTTGGCTATTCCAATAGCTGGGCTGCACAAAACTGCGCCCCAATTCGACCGACTGCGGTAGGTATTTCTCAAATTCTTCGCTGAAACGGAACAGGGTTGAGGTATAGAAACCCGAAATGCCAAAACGGCGGTAAACCACATCGCCAGGAGCCAGGCGATAGGCTCCCACCACCTCTAAGCGCGATTCATCCCACAGTACAATGTGTTGGTAGTAGCTATCAAAGTCATCCAAATCGATCCGCTTGCCCGTGCCCTCGCCGACCTTGCGGAAAGTGTACTCACGCAATCGGCCAATTTCGCGCATCAACGCCGGCGCAGCAGCCGCCTCGACCAATAGGATTTTGATGCGGTCCTCGGTTTGGCCCAACACCTCTGCCGACATCACTTCCGTCAGCATTTCCCTCTTATCGGTGGGGTGAACAATATTGCGCGTGGTACGGAACGAGCCTGGCTTACCACGCCCGGTTCGGTAAACATGCTTGCGCAGCAACTTTGCCGCGATGCCAGGCTTGATCCCCGAAAGCGCATCGGGCATAATGGGGTGTGATATTTTGATGCTGATGGCGTGGTGCTTTTGGCTTTTGATTTCCGCATCGATCGCCATGTCCGAGTACATGCCAGAGATGGCGGTCCAGAAATAGTGGCTCAATCGGTTATTGGCCCCAATGAACACTGGCAATACGGGTACCTGCCATTTTTGTGCCATCTGCGCCACTGCTTTCGGCCAGGGACCATCTGTGATGCGGCGCAACCGCCAGCGCCGCTCGCGTGCCGGAAAAACGATAACCGCCTTTTCTTCGCTGAGCGCGCGGTGGATTGCACGCACCGTGCTACGCTCGTGGCCCTTGCGGGCAATGATGGTGTGCGGACTTGGCGCAATGTATTCGGACAATGTTTCCACGACGGCGACGGTGTCTTTGCGCACGTCGGAGACAACACTGTAAAGCGCCACACAGTCGAGAAAGGCAAGCGGATGGTTGGCGACAATCAGCAGCCGCCCCTCTGCTGGGATCTTCTCACGGTCGCGCAGGCTGAGCAGCATCGCCAGATCGAGCTCTTCGCGCACCATTTCTGCCAAATCGGGAAGAGGCAATTTACCTTTCGCAGCCAAGAGGCCGCGCAGCTTTTGGAAAGTTTGCGTGTAGAGGATGTGCTTAATCATACTATATTTTGCTAAATAACGAAATATATTGTCAAGCTCTTTTTCTCTGTATTGTCCGTGTAAGCACCCAAGCTTTGGTATGATCACCATGCATACCGATCTCATTGCTATGTTGCAATCTAGAGGCAAAATCCCGTTTTCTATTGCCTCGCGTTGCCTACTGTGGTGGCGGATGGAGGTTTAGATGAGGAAAACTGTAAAAATTCGGTGTAAATATACCCCTCAGTGCCCCACATCTTGACTTTCATGTCGTAATTACTGAAAAACATTCCCCGGTCTTCAGCTTCCAGATGCTCCGCCCCGG
>JANWWX010000195.1 GCA_025057195.1 Leptospiraceae bacterium
GGCACTCATGGTGAGCCTCGCCAGCCAAAGTTGGCAGCATGGTTTTTTCTATATGCTACTTTTTGGCGTTGGTACTTTTCCGCTAATGCTTTTGGCTTCGGTTTTTGGGTTTTATTTAAGTGCCCGCAGCCGCAGTGTGCTATCTTGGCTGGGACCAGCGTATGCCCTCCTTGTCGGGATTTTGCTTTTGCTACGGCCGGCGGCGGTTTTACCAGACTGTACACATTGATTTTTTCTTAAAACCTGGCAAGAGGCTGTGCAGGTTTACCGTATTATCACCGAAGGCGATCGCTATTATTCTCGGTTACTGCGCGCCATTGCACAGGCAAAACATAGCATCTACATGATGGCCTACATTTGGCAGAACGATGCCATTGGCCGTATGTTCCGTCGGGCGTTGGAACGTAAATGCCGCCAAGGTGTAGAAGTGATTGTGGTCGTTGACGCTGTGGGCAGCTTTGCCTTACCCAGCCAATTTTTTACCGCGCTAGAGCAGCACGGGGCCCAGATTTTTATGCACCATCATTTCCATGCACTCGATTGGAATTGGTTTCGCTTTTTGATCCGGCGCAACCACCGCAAAATTTTTATTTTTGATGAAAAAATAGCATTTACTGGTGGCTTCAATCTAATGAGCGAATGCTCGCGCCGGCTTTATGGCCCACGCCGCTGGCTCGATTTGGCGATCGAAACGCGCCACGCCGGTTTGGTGCAGGAATTGCTGCAGCAATTCCGCGATGGCTGCCGGCGCGCGCGCCGGCGTATCTGGGCCCAGCGACTTTTAGCACGCAGCCGTAACCGTGCCATCGTCGTTTCCGGCAAACGCACATTCCACTTTGCGATGTCGCGCTATTTTAAACGCCGGCTACGCCGTGCCCGCCGGGAAATCGTCATTTGCGTTCCGTACTTTGTGCCGTATGGTTTCTATTTCCGCATTTTGCGCAAAAAGCTGCATGAAGGCGTGCGCGTCGAAATTATCCTGCCGCGCTTTTTCGATGTGCCTTTTGTTGGCAAGGTTTCGTTTTTTCTGGCGCGCAAACTCCTGCAGCATGGCGCACAGGTTTTTCTTTACCAGCCGCGCTTTTCGCACAGCAAGTTTTACCTCATCGACGACTATGCCGCGACCGGCTCGGCAAATTACGACTACCGCAGTATGGTGCTCAACCTCGACACGCTGGTCTTCGTCCGTGGTGAAAACCACCGCTGGCAAGAATTCCGCAATGGCCTCAAAAAGCAAAGTGTGCAGGCCAAAGCACAAGACCTCAAGACCAGTTTTTTTGTCCGCTTACTTTTGCCATGGCGTTGGCTTTTTTAAGAGGCGACGCCAATCGCCACCAGGAAGCGATTGAGGATTGACTCTGCCTCTTCGCGCAGCGCCTTTTTGGACTTTTCGAGTTCTGCCGCTTTAGGCTTTTGCTGCGCCATCAGGCTCAGATAGACTTTGATCTTAGGTTCGGTGCCCGATGGCCGCACCGTCAATCTTGAATGCCGCTCAAGCCAAAATTGCACCACCTCTGCTTTGCCCAGCTCTGCCTTGAGCGCACGGCATTCTGTTGTCTGGGGCACTGCGTCCACACTGCGCAGATCCAAAATGTCAACCAACCTGCGGCCAAAATCGAAGGCAGCAGCAAAACGCTGCGGATCAGCCAATTTGCCGAGGACTTTTTGCAAAAGTTCAGGCTCGCGGCTGAGATCGATGTTATGGAGCAGCTCGACAAAAAGGCCGTGGCGCAGGTAGAGTGTATCAAGGGCGGTAATCAGGTTCTGCTCTTCGGCAAGCTCGGCTAAGGCTACAGCAGAAGACAGCGAGTCCTTATCGCGCACCCATGACACGGGCAAATAGCCAAAACTTTCCTCGCCACCGAAAAGGTAATTTTCGGGGTCGCGGGCGATTTTTTCAGCAATATATTTGAAGCCGGTGAGCGTCTCGATGGTCGTGATCCCATAGCTTTCGGCGATCAGCCGCTGCAACTCCGTCGTCACTATGGTTTTGCAAATATAAGGTGCTTTGAGCTTGGCCGCTTTTTTACGCGCGATGCTTTCTAAAAGCAGGCAACCAATTTGGTTACCCGTCAAAAATTGGTAGCTACCGTTATTTTTGACCATCGCCCCGACACGGTCGGCATCTGGATCGGTCGCAACCAAAAGATCTGGCTTTTCCTTTGAGGTTTCAGCGGCCTTTAACAAAAGCGCAAAGGCTGAGGGCTCCTCGGGATTGGGCGAGCGCAGCGTCGGGAAGTTACCGTCCGGCTCTGCCTGCTCGGCAATGGCATGGAAGTTGGCATAGCCTAAATCGTGGAATGCGCGTTGGAAAATCCAACCGCCTGTTCCGTGGAGCGGTGAATAAAAAATCCGGATGCGCTTTTTTCCCTCTTGATAAAAAACTTCGCTGCGCAGTTTTTGCAAGTATGCCTGGTAGATCTCTTCCTCAATCAAATCGCCTTCCGCGATGGGTTTTTCTGCCAATGTGTGCAAATCGGGCGGCAGGTTTTTATAGTCCATGTTACTGAAAAGCTGTTGGATCTCTTTATCGGCTGGCGGGATGATCTGCGCCCCATCGGCGGCGTATGCCTTGAAGCCATTGTATTGTGGCGGATTGTGCGAAGCGGTAAGCACAATCCCGCAGTCAGCAGAAAGCTCGCGGATGGCAAAAGATAAAAGTGGTGTCGGCGTCGGCCGGCGGAAGACACGCACGCGGAACCCCTTCTGCCGGAGCAAGTGGTAGCACAGCCGACAAAACTGCGGCGAACTCAGCCTCGAGTCGTAGGCGATGGCAGCAAGCGGCTGCGGGTATTTTTGTCGGTAAAATTCC
>JANWWX010000196.1 GCA_025057195.1 Leptospiraceae bacterium
AGATGCACCGGATCTTAGCGCGCCGCCAACGCATCGAAGGGGCGCGCGTGCTTTCCATCGGCAACCTGACCACCGGAGGCACGGGCAAAACACCAGCGGTGATCTATTTTAGCAGGCTGTTGCGCCCAGAGTTTCCGCGCCAGGCTGTGCTCAGCCGCGGCTATGGCGGCAGAAGGCAGCGCGACCGTTTTTTGGTCTCGGATGGCCAAACTCTTATGATGGAAAGCACGGAATCCGGCGATGAGCCATACCTACTGGCAGCAAACCTTCCCGGCGTGCCCGTTGCGGTCGGTAGCAACCGACTGCGCAATGCCCAGAGGCTTAAAGAGCAATTTGGCACTGAACTCTTTCTGTTAGATGACGGTTTCCAACACTACCGGCTTTTCCGTGATGCCGACGTGGTGCTTATCGATGCCACCAATCCCTTTGGTAGTGGCCACCTGTTGCCGCGTGGCATCCTGCGCGAGCCGCCCGAAAATTTAAAACGCGCCGACTGCGTCATCCTCACCAAATGCGATCTTCTGCCCAGCGCAGAGTTGGAGGAGTTGCGCGAGCGCGTGCAAAAATTATCCGACCTTTCTCACATCTTTTTAAGCCGGCATGCGATCCGCGGCTTGGTCCGCATCCCGCATGATTATTTTCCTGGCCACAAACCGGATTTACAAAGCACAGAGTTGCTCCGCCACGAATCGGTGTGGGCGCTTTCTGCAATTGGCAACAGCCGTGCCTTTGAGGCGATGCTGCAGCGTGCTGGTGCTGCCCAAGTGCGCTCACTCAGTTTCCGCGACCACCACGATTTCAGCGAACGTGATGTGGGGATGCTCCTCGACCAGGTAAAACCCTACGACATTGTTGTCACTACCGAAAAGGACTATACCAGATTGCGCCGACACTTGGACAAATTGCACAAGTGGCGCCAGTTTTACTACCTCAAGATCGAGATAGAAATCCTGGATAACGAGATATTACTTAAAGAAGGCATCAAAGCAAAACTGATGGCTTAGCGTGCCAGTGCCGTTTTGTTCTCGCTGTGGTCTTTAGAGTAGCTGAACGTGTGTTTTTTGGCGAAAACCTTCTGCCCACGCTCGGTATCGTGGTAGACAATTTCACTGATGAAGCCTTCGCTGTCGTATTTATAGTCGGCATATTTGGTTCCCGTTAGGGCGTTCTTGCGCCGGTGGACGAGGCGGCCGTTTTCATAAACTGAGGTCACTTCGGCGGTGAGCTCACCACGCGCGTTAAAAATCTTTTGTATAGTGTTATTTTGGTCACGCACGATTTTGAACGATTCGGTGGTCTTGCCTTCCAAAAGCCGCCGGCCAGAAATTAGGTTGCCGTTTTTATCATAAAAATAGTGCCATTCGATATGGGCGTTTCCGCGCACGTCGCGGACGAGCATTTTTTCGGCCCGGCCGTTGCGGTAAAGATAGCGAACCTCCTCGCACAATTTGCCGGTTTCATCGAAAAGTTGTTCTCGGCTGAGCAGGCCATCTTCATAACTGAGTAGGCTATGGCCGGCAGGAATCTCTTTTTTACCATCCAGCTTTAGGTAATCGATGCGCACAATCTGGTTATTCCGATAGTGATAGCGAGCCAATTCGGTGCTACCACTGCTGAAGACAGTTTCTAAAAGAGGTCTTTTACTCGGAGCGTTCGGATTTTTCCACACCGCCAGCGGATCAAAAATTTCTGGACCGGCCGCGATGGGGCTTGCCAAAAATAGTAAAAACAATACACGCCTCATGGGACATATTTCGGCAACTGTGATAAAAAGTTAAATTTTTTTTCTCAAGTCTAAAGTCCAGCGGGCCGACACTCAAGCAGGGAGGGAGTCCATGCAGGGCATACCAGAAATCAGCCAAAGGGATGCTGTCCAGCCGGCGGTGATCTCGTCTGAGGAGCTGAAGGCTCTGCTTTACCTCACTATCCGCGGCCACAACGGCCTCGCTCCGACTGAGGAAGAGCAGCAGCTTCCGCAAAGCGACAAGGGCATCGACATCAAAGCTTGAGCGAATCCGCGCCGGTTGAAGAATGGAGAGCATGACCGGCTACGGCGAAAGCCGTTTCACTTTAGGGGGGGTGCAGGTCGTCTGCAGCGCACGCAGTGTCAACAGCCGATTTCTTGAAGTTGCAGTATATTGTCCCGAGGAGCTGGCATGGTTCAAACCGCATTGTGAAGAGATTGTGCGCAGCCGTTTCACGCGTGGGCAAATTGAGATCGCCTTCATCCCAGCAGCACCGCTGCCGTCTGAGTTGGTGTTCAACAACGACATTTTAACCCAATACGAAAAATTCCTAGCACAAAAGCTGGGAAAAAAAAAGGTAGTTGTCCCACCACAGGACTATCTGCACATCCCAGGTTTTGTCGAAAAAAAAGCGCGCGATTGGCGTTCCTACCGCAGCAAGCTCGATTTCCACCTGCTGCGTGCGCTGATCAAGATGCAGCATGCGCGCCGGGCAGAGGGCAAACGCACCGTGCGTATCTGCCTCACCCACCTACGCTACCTCAACCGGCTGTTGCGCCGCATCGCGGTGCTCTCTGCACAAGCGCAAAAAAAGAGGGTGCTGGCACTGCGCCACCGTATTTACCGCGACTTGTTGGGTTATTCCCGCAGCGAGGCAGAATTTACTGCGGAATCGGTCAGCGCCGCAGAGCGCAGGCTGATTGTGCAGGCTGCGCAGGCTATTTGGCAGCAGCGCCGAGAAGAACTTGTGCGTTTGGTCAGTTACGATGCAAGCGAAGAAATCAGCC
>JANWWX010000197.1 GCA_025057195.1 Leptospiraceae bacterium
TTGGTCCTGTGGCTGGATATGGGCCAAAAAACGGCGCGGAATAACCACCGTCCTGCCGCTACCTACCACAGTGGCCAGACTATAGTTGGGCGAGATAATCTGGCAACTTTTTTTTTGTTGGCAAACCAAAAGCATTGCGAACAGTTGTTTATTTTTAGCAGCCTTGGAGATTTTTGGCATGCCCAACTTGGCAGTAAAATAGTATTGCATGAAGGTACGCATCGCAACGGGCAAAAAGCAGCCGGATAAGGGCTATGCCAACACCCTCATTGAGATCATACCCACAGGCACGGCGCCCGAAAGGCCACTGCTCCAGATTGCGCTGGCACTCGACACCAGTGGCTCGATGGCCGGTAGCCGGCTGTTTTTCGCCAAAATCGCTGCAGAAAATTTCGTCCGCTGGCTGACCCGTCGCGACCAGTTTGCGCTGGTGACTTACGACTCTGATGCACGGGTTGAAATCCCACTGCAATACCTCACCGACAAGCAGAGCGTGGTGGAAAGGCTCCTGGCCATTGGCATTGGCGGCAACACCAACCTCAGCAGCGGTTATCTCGAAGCGGTGAAGCAGCTTTTGCCGGCCAAATTGGCCAATGCGATCAGCCGGGTGATCCTGCTCACCGACGGCCATGCCAATTGTGGGATTACGGACAAAGCGCAATTGGCCAAGCTGGCGGAGCGCTACCACGGCGAGGGCATATCGCTGAGCTGCGTGGGCTGTGGCACCGGTTTTGACGGGGAACTGCTCAAGGGCATGGCAGCCGCCGGCATGGGCAATTTCCACTTTATTGAACGCGCCGAGGAAGCACCAGAAATTTTTTTCCAAGAATTCGGCGAGGTCGCAGGCCTGGTTGGGCAGAACGCCACGTGCCGCCTGCAGTTCAGCCAAGACCATTGGGTCGAGGAAGCATTTGCCGAGCTCAACCCACTGGGTGAAAATGCCTACAGCCTGCGCATCGGCAACATGGCCGTCGAACGCCCGATCCCGATCCCCATGGTGCTGCGGCTTTCGCCTGACCCACAGCCCGTGCAAATGGTGCTCGAGTATTTTGATCTGGCCAAGATGGACTTTGTCCGCGAGGAATTCCAACTCGACATTGCAGCGGCTTTGAGGGAAAAAGACGACACGGTTGAGGTGGAAATCTGCATTGGCCGCGCACAGCGCCTGTTGGCGCAGGCAAGACTGGCACTCGAAGGCAAAAACATCGAGAAAGCTCTTACGCACACACAAGCTGCCATCAACCTTTTGGAGGAACATCGCCCGCTTTCGCCCGGGCGGATCGACCCCGAGCTCGCACACCTGCGACGATTCCACAGCTACCTTGAGCAAAACAACAAGCAGGCGGCAAAACTCATGGGCTCGCGCAGGGCTATGACCAATGTATCGTTCAAATCTGGAATCCCCGTCGTGGTCAAAAGCTTAGCTCCGGGCACCGCGATCGACCTAATGTCCATCCGCGAACTCCAAAAAGAACTGCAGGAAATTCTCGAAAGCCAAGGCCAGCACTGCTTGATTTGGGATATTTCCAATGCCAGCTACCTGGATTCTGCAGGAATAGGGTTTTTTATCCAATTCCAAAGGCGCTGGTATGCCCGGTTGTGCCCGCTGCTGATTGTAGCAAAGGACGGTCCGCTGCGCGAAACTTTACGCATAGCTCGCGTGGACAATTTTATCCCCATCTTTCCTTCCGTGGAAGAGGCGCGCAACTGGATCGCACGGCAATCTGGAAGCTAAACCAATGGCGCTGTGGCGCTGCGCAATTGCGGCCTTTTGCCTGTTCGGTGTTATTTTCTGCGGTGGCAAAAAGCCTGCTGTCGAAAACGATCCGGAAGCAATGCTGCGCCGGTTTTTCACAGTAAAAAGCCAAGCTGTGGGAAAGCCTGACGGCATCTGGTTGGCGGATCACCAGTCGGTTGCGGCGATGGTCGAAAAAAAATTTTTGGCCGACTATGTCGCCAAACCCGATGAACTGCAGAAAGAAGAAATCCGCAAACGGCTGAAATCACTGGTGGTGCTTTACCGCATCGAGGGACCGACGATCGCCATGCTCAGCCAGGTGGCCGACTCCGCCGGGGTGAGTTCCGGTACGCTCAGCTTAGTCAAAGAACAGCCCAAGGGCATTTTCCACTTTCAGGCGGTGTTGCGCGGCAAAGGGAATGCGACTACCGCCACACTGCGCTACGACAGCAAAGAGGACAGGCTGGAATATAGCGAGGCAGGGTTCACCATTCGGGCAAGCCGCGAACGGCGCAGCGCGCAAGAACTGGCCAGCGAATTCCGGCAGCGCCTTGAGGCGACCGACCTGCCACGCTTTTAGCTATGGCCGGGCCACAGTGCCCACAGCACCAGCGCTAAATAGCCAGTAGTGAAGAAAAGAAAAAGCGCAAACCAGCGCGCGTTGGGAAAGCGGAACACCAGCACCGGCAAAAACGCCAAAAGCCAGGCTGCCAGTGCCACCGCAGAATGCCAATCCTGGTTTAGGGCAAATGCGGCAATGGGGATGGTAAAACAAAAAAGGCAGATACCCAAAATCAGCCGGTGTGCCTGGCGAAAACGCAGACCATAGCGGCGCAACCTGAGGTACAAAGTTTCCGTGTGCGCGCGGCGGTCTTGCCGCACATCCTTGGCGTCCTTGAGCGCAGAAACCAGCGAAAAGCCACCAAATACCAAAAGCGCAAGCCACGGCACCGCAGCGGCCACAGCACCGGGATAGCTCAACGCACCGGCCAGGAATGCCCCT
>JANWWX010000198.1 GCA_025057195.1 Leptospiraceae bacterium
CTCGATCCGCTGGAAGGCACCACCATCACCGCCAAAGGTGGTTACAATGCCACCACGGTGATTGCGGTTGCTGACCGCGGCTGCTTCCTCCATGCACCAGATACCTACATGGACAAATTGGCCGTGGGACCGGAAGCCAAGGGAGCGCTCGACATCACAGACCCCGTGCCAGTGACGCTCAAACGCCTGGCGCGTGCACTTGACAAATACCTTGAGGACATAGTGGTGTGCATCCTCGATCGGCCACGCCACGAGGAGTTGATCCGGCAGGTGCGTGAAGTCGGTTGCCGCATCAAACTCATCAGCGACGGCGATGTCTCAGGTGCGCTGGCCACCTGCATGCCCGATTCACCGGTGGACATCCTGCTCGGCATTGGCGGTGCGCCGGAGGGGGTGCTTTCGGCAGCAGCGCTCAAGTGCATGGGCGGCGACTTCCAAGGGCGTCTGAAATTCCGCAATGAAGAGGAGCGCAAGCGCGCAATCGCGATGGGCATTTCTGACCCCGATAAAGTTTTCACCATGGAGGAACTGGCTGCTGGCGACAGCGTGCTATTTTGCGCCACAGGTGTTACCGATGGCGAGATGCTCAAGGGAGTCCGCTTTACCCCTAAAGGGGCGATCACCGAATCGATTGTGATGCGGGCGCGTTCGCGCACCATCCGCTGGCTAAAATCGCACCACCACTTCGACTACAAACCCAAGTACCTGTGACGTGCCAATAGCCGAGCATGCCGGCGCCCGCGAAGAGTTCACCAATATTCGGGTGAACCGCGAGGGGCGCTGGTTTACCGGCGATCGTGAGATTGTTAATTGGAAGGTCATTAGCCACTTCAAGCAAAACTTGTTCCGCGACGAAAAAGGGATTTATATATACCAGGAATTCCGACAGTTTTCCGAAAAGGGCTATATCACCGTCGAGGGGCCGCTTTTGGCCGTATTCCGCGTTGATAAAGATAAGCTTACTTTCGATAGCCTCGACACCCTGCCCGTCGCCACCGCACAGGTGGTACAAAATACCGAAGATGACGCACTTTATGTCTTTTATCCCCGGCTGGGCTGCTATGCCTCGGTGCCAGCAGCGGTTGCCCCGGATTTCGCCGAGCTTTTAGCTGAAGACGAGGGCTTGGTGCTTTTTTGCGGCAGGCCAGTGCCCCGAATCCGAATCGAGCAGTGGTCATGAATAGCACAGGCTACGCCAAACCAGTTGACCCAGCATTCCTATAAAAGCACCTGCTAACATGGGCAGTGAATTAGACCACCTGGAACAAAAAATAGCCAAATTAGAAAGTGAAATCTTCGCCTTGCGCTCCGAGTTGCAACAACTGCGCCAAAAAGTAAAAGTGGGAAAGCAACCCGTGTTGGCAAATACGATGACCACACCGGTGATGCTACCTCCTGAGGCGGCACCGCAGCAACCGGCCGTGCGCAGCCAGAGCTGGGAGTGGCAGATTGGTGGCAGCATGCTCGGCAAAATCGGTGTGGTCACCCTCATTTTATCGGCAGTACTTTTTACCATTTATGCCTTTGAGCAAGGCTGGCTCAGCGAATGGTTGCGTCTCCTGCTGCTGCAAATTGCCGGGCTGGCTTTCGCCTTGTCATCGCTACAACTCCACCGCCGCGGCTACCGCCATATCCCCGAAGTCCTTAACGTCGCCGCATTCACTGCCAACGCGATCGCGATCTACTCCGCCCATTTCATTTACGGTCTCATTAGCCCAGGCGAGGCATTTGGCATGGTCACCACGGCCATGTTGCTATGCCTGTTATTGGCGCGGCGCCTGCACTCTCCAGCGTTGGTGCTCCTGCTTTTAGGGGCATTTTTCGTGCTGCCGGCAATCCATGCCAATGTCCTCAGCGCACCACTGGCATACTTTAGTTACCTCGTGCTTGTCAATCTGCTCTATTTTATGCTACGCCAAACTGCGGTCGAAGCGTTGGGTGCTGTCGGCATGCACGCATTCTGGATTGTCGTTTTGGGCAACACGCTGAGCTTAGGCCAGTGGGTTGGCGCGCACCCGCACCAGATCCTGGAACCGCTGATTTTCATCACCTTATACACCGCATTTTTTTTGTGGCAGGGGCTGCGCGAAAACTGGCCACAAGAGCAGAGTAAGACGCTGCAGCTTTTGGCAGTGCTCTTGACGAATTTTTGCTCGGTGGCCCTGCTCTTTGCCATTTTAGAAAAACAGCGCGGGCTTGTGCCGGAGCTGCGGGCCATGGCTTTGCTCGGCGTGGCCGCGCTCAATGTCGCCGTGTTCGCAGCGGCCCCGCGTGGCAAAAGGCGGATCGAACCCATTGCTTTGGTCATCCTAATACTTTTATCCGCCGCGGTGTTCTTGCTCCATGAGGGCAATATCCAGACGCTACTTTTAGGCCTTTTGGCTTTTCCCATGCTGTGGGCTGCAGCGCGCCGCGGTGACACTTTACTCTTTACCTGTGCAACTGGGCTTTCTTTCATGAACTTTGTTTTGTTTGTCATGCGAATTTCGTTGCATGGTGGTATCCCGTTTTTTAACTTGCAATTTGCAGTCTTCGTGTTTTATGTAGCCGCGGCCATAGTGCTGCAGCGCCGCGCGGTGTGGCCGGTAACACTAAATTTTTCTTACGTTTATGCTGCCACAGCCATTGCCACCTCGTTTGCCGGTTTGTGGACAGAGCTTTACCGCAGCACCAGTAACGCGGAATTGCGGCTGCTTTT
>JANWWX010000199.1 GCA_025057195.1 Leptospiraceae bacterium
CATCTTGGCCAAAGCAGGCACTCTCTGCAGGCCCTTGCAGCCACTCCTCACTATCTTTGGTCTTTTCGGGGATATCGTTGGCCAAAAATGCAATGCGCCGCGGCGTGGCATAAACGGTGTAATCACGGCAGCTGAGCTGGTATTGGTTTAATAATTCGCCGAGGCGTTGGCTGCAAAATTGCCACAGCGCTTTCTGGTACGACGCGGGAATTTCCTCCGTCGCCAGCTCAAAGAGCAATGCTTCGGCCATCAAAAACAAAAATTAGCTATTGCACACTGCGTAAAGCATGCTGCGCCATTTTGCATTTTGTCCAAGGTTTTCCCAAAATTGTGATTGGAAGAAAGCCAGGAATTTTGTATTTTTTTAACCAAATGGTTAATAAACAGAAGGCACTTCCATTTTTGCTACTTTTAATTAGTCGGATGGCCATGGCACAGCCGTTGGTCATTTCTGGCCGTGTGTTCAACGAAAGCACGGGCGAGCCTGTGGAATTCGGCACCATCATCATCCCAGAGGCGAAGTTCAAAAGCCGGATCAACCCCGACGGCAGCTATGCGGCCGCTGTGCCAGAGCCGGGAGAATACACCATCCAAATTTCCTCACCGGGACTCAAAACCCTGACCGAGAAAGTTTCGATAACAGCCAACCTGCGCCGGGATTTCAAACTCAGTTTACCAGTCATCCGCACGCAAACCGTCAAAATCCGTGCCGAGCGCGACATCCAGCGCCTCAGCCGTAATACGCTGACCGTCGAACAGCTAAAGGAAACCCCTGCGACTTTTGGCGATGCGATCAACGCGCTGGCCACACTGCCCGGTGTCATCCGTACCACCGGATTTTTTGGCCCGCTGATCATCCGCGGTGCCGGAGATAAAGCTAACCGCTATTTTATCGACGACATTCCCGTACCCAACCCACAACATTTTGGCGGCCTGCAGTCGATCATCTCCAACGACATCATGCGCGAAATCGACCTTTATTCTTCTGCGTTCCCAGCACAGTTCGGCGGCGCAATCGGGGCGATCATCGACATCCAGACTGTTGATGAAGTAAAAGAATTTGGTGGGGTGATCGATGTCTCGCTCATTTCATCGAATTTTCTATTCAAAAATAAATGGGGAAAAAATCCCGGGGGTGAGGTGCGGGTGACACCCGTGGATAACTCTGAGGGTGCCGCAGCACAGCCTTTGTCGTACCTCACGCTGCCGGCCAAAAACCAGCCCACGGGCTATTGGATTGCCTCAGGCCGGATTGGCTACCTGACCCTGCTCATCCCGGCCATCTATAGGCTAATCACCGGACAAAGCCTCGACCGCCTGCCCGAATACTATGACTACCAGCTCAAGGGCAAGGCATTCTTGGACAATGCTGGCAAGCATTCGCTGACCGCACTCATCTTCGGCAGCTACGACACGTTCCGCTTTGCCCGCAATTTTTCCGAAGAGGAAAAAGAAAAACGCCGGCAGGAAGGCCAAGACCCACTCTTGGTGAACTTTAGCCTGAGCAACGATGTTTCTGCGCACAGCCAGGGGCTTTATTATGAATACCTGCCTTCGGCGAAACTGAGCAATCGGTTTATTGTTTTTAATAGCTATACCTTCAGCTATTTTTATGCCGACATTGGGCCCAATGCGCCGATTGGGGCAACGGACGTGCAGATCTATCCCAATATTTTCGGTGTTAAAGATAAATTGCGCTATGATTGGGCAGACTTTGCCACGCTGCGGCTTGCTTTAGAGTACAATTTGTTTTACTTCCGCTCGTTTGGGCAAACGCAGCAGCAGACCCAGCCTTTGCCCGGCACCGGCCAACCCGATCTGGGCAACAGTGCGCTTTTCCGCACCGTGCCGATCAATTTCGACGACCGCAACCATGTGCTCTCCGCTTATGCCGAAAATAAATTCCAGTGGGGTCGTTGGCGCTTTGTGCCCGGAGTGCGCAGCGACTTTTTAGCACGCACGCGCTTTGCCACGGTGGATCCGCGCGCCCTTCTGAGTTACGAATTCCCGACTGAGACTACCATTTCGGTAGCCGGTGGCCAATACCAGTCTTTTGCACAGACCAACACGTTTTATTTCAACCAGGTATTCAACTACCAGCCACAGGTAGTGGTCGCGGATTACCTCAAACCAGAACGCGCCTTCCACCGCACGCTGGGCATTGAGCAAAAGTGGGATCTGTGGAGTGTCAAGGTCGAGGGATTCTATAACGACTTCGATCGGATCCTGGAAGCAACACCGCTGGCCACCGCGCAAGCCACGGGGCAATATTTCAGCAACAGTGGCGAGCTGCGCGCGCGGGGTATTGAAGTCTTATTCCGCAAAGACCGGGCAGAGCGAGAAACCGAATTTTATGGTTGGCTGAGCTACACCTATACACAGGCCGAACGGCGCCGTGCTGGAAACTGGGGACGCTTTGAATTTGAGCAACCGCATTCGATAAAACTTGTCGCCGGTTTCCGTTGGGGGGCCAATACCCTTGGGGCACAGTTCCAACTTTTTTCAGGCTTTCCCTACACCCCCATCGTTGGCAGCACTTGCACCGGTGGCGCGTTCGACTGCCTGACGCCACAGACCACGCGCTATTCGCCCGTGTTTTCGGGAGATCTTTTCAGCGCACGCTTCCCCCTACAGCACCGCCTTGATATCCGTTACACACGCCGCAGTGTTTACCGCTGGGGCTATTTTAATTGGT
>JANWWX010000019.1 GCA_025057195.1 Leptospiraceae bacterium
CACGAGCACCCCCATCTGCCACCACCACAAACAACGCAAAGCGATAGAAAATGGATTTGTTTCTGAGATTGTAAGCCAGCAGTGATAGCAATCTATTGGCTTCGTCCATCCACTTTCCCCGTTGCCCTGCACCACTATTTTTGGGTACTTAAACTTTCAGGCAGATTTCTTTTTCCGGTACTCCGGAACTTTGGGATTTTCGACTGGCAAACCCTGCTTGATCCGCTCAATGTCGCCAGCTAACAGGCGGTGGATTTCAGGTTCCAGTTGATCGACGAACACCTTGCCATCGAGATGGTCCATTTCGTGGAGGAATGCCCGTGCCAACAACATTTCGCCCTCAATGGTCTTTTCGTTTCCGCTGAGGTCCTGATAGCCGATTTTGACCCAGCGCGGGCGCTTGAGCTGTGCAGAGAGCCCTGGTACCGAAAGGCAGCCCTCTTCGCCGTCTTGCAGTTCTTCGGATGCTGCCAAAAGCCGCGGGTTGACAAACGCACCTTTGATGAAACCCTTTTCCACCAGATCGATGACAATTACCCGCTGCAGCACACCGATCTGCACTGCAGCCAGCCCAACCCCACCCTCGGCGGCCATGGAGTCGAACATATCCCGAACCAAGTTGCGCAGGTTGCGGTCGAATTTGGTGACGGGCTCGGAAACTTGGTACAGACGCTCGTCTTTGATGGTGAGGATAGGCCTTACTGCCATATTGTTAATAAAATAATCCAAAATCCGCGATTAGGCGAAAAGAATAAATTCTTTGCCGTGCTGCGGCGTTTATAACTTGCGCTTCCATGGCTGCTCGCTTCACCTTGGTGCAGCATTTTGCCGCACCGCTGGCCGACGTCCTCGCGGCACGCGAACGCCGGTTTGAGGATCCGTCGCGCCACGAGGGACTCAAAAAGCAGGAGGTGCTGGAACGGCGGCAAGAGGGTAACGTCATCGTCACACGCCGGGCCTTTTCGCTGGCAGATAAATTACCCGACCCACTGCGCAAGTGGGTGCCCTCCGATTTCTTGCAACTTACCGAAACCGCGCGTTTTGATACTGCAACCAGCACCAACCAGTTTGAGGTAATCTATGACAAAAATCCTGACCGGTTGCGCATCAACGGCACAACACACTATATTGCTGAGGGACCACAGTCCACAAGACGGGAATACGACATCCAGGTTGCGGTCAATATGCCCATTGTTGGTGGGATAGTGGAAAACCAGATCGCCGGACTATTCCGCAAAAGCATTGAAAAAGACCATGAAATCCTCCAAGAAATCCTTGCCCGAAAATCCTGAAAGGGCACAGCAGACCCAAGCCCCGTTTTTTGCGATCATCACCAATCCCTATGCTGGCAAAAACATGCGCTCAGCGCAGCGCAGCCGGCAGCTGGCCCGCCTGATCGGCCGGCATGGCTGTGTGCGCGAAAGCCGTAACCTCGACCAGCTACAGTCCATTTTGTCGGAGCTGGCAGCACACCAGGCACCATACATCGTGTGTGATGGTGGCGATGGCACGATCCACTGGGTGCTCAATACCTACCTCGATATCCTGGGCAACATTCCCGACGAAGAGTTGGAAAAGAAGCTGCCGGTGATTGTCCCCACCAATGGGGGCACGATTGATTTCTTGGCGCGCAAGGTCAAAGCCAGCGGGGGTACGTTTGGGATTGTGCGCAAGCTGCACGAGCTTGCCGATCACGGTACATTGCCTGCACCCGTGGTGTTGCGATCTTTTATTGCGGAAGGCAACTACACCGCCGAGCATTTGGGCAAACGCTACCGGAAAATTGCCTTCAGCGGCGCTATCGCAGGCTTTGCGCAAAAGTTCTTTAACAAGTATTATGAAAACCCGCGGCCGTCTTTGGCAACCGTGGTTGAGGTCATCACAAAGACGTTGGTCTCTGCCACACTGCGCCGCAGTGGCTTGGCTGGCTTTTTGCCGCAAGACGTTGTCGGCTACGCCAGTGATATTTTTGACCCAGTACGGTTGGAGCTGGTCATCGATGGCAAGCCGGTTGCGCTGCGCGAATTCAACGTGCTCAACGTGGGTTCCACTGCAATTGAGATCAAATACCTCATTCGGCTATTTAATCCCGCCGACCAAACCGGCAAACTGCACCTCCATGCGGGTTATTTAGAGCTGCAAGAAGTCATTGCCAATCTGCCCAACCTGATCACCGGCAACCGCTATACCGGTAAAAGGCTCATCGAAACTACTTGCTCATCGCTGCAGATCAAGGCATTGGCCAACGAGGAACTGAACCCCTGCTTTGACGGAGAGCTTTTCACCGGCATCGAAACCATGCAGATCCGCCTCGGTCCCCACGTACGTTTTCTGGGCATCCGTGGCGACTGAAATCCAGGCAAAAGATTTCGGCGATTTCTTGTGGGGGGCAGCCACTTCTGCCTACCAGATTGAAGGTTCCCCCGCTGCCGATGGCAAAGTCCCCTCGATTTGGGATGTCTTCAGCCACCGGCGCAGGAAAATCGCGCGGCACGAAAACGCTGACATCGCCTGCGACCATTACCGGCGTTGGCGAGAAGATCTTGCTATACTTGCGGAAATAGGTTTTAATGCGTACCGATTTTCGCTTTCTTGGCCGCGGCTCATTTTGGCTAACGGCCGTCCCAACCCCAAAGGCATCGAGCATTACCGCAAAATTTGTGAATTTTTACTCGAGCGCAACATCCGGCCATTCGTGACACTTTACCATTGGGACTTGCCACAGTGGCTGGAAGATAAAGGGGGCTGGGCATACCGCGGCATCGTGGATTATTTTGCCGACTATGCGGCAGTGGTCGCAAAAGCGTTCGGTGATTTGGTCAACGATTTCATTGTCCTCAACGAGCCGATGGTCTTTCTCACGCTCGGCTATCTTTTGGGTGTGCATGCCCCCGGCCGCCGTTCTTTGCGCAAATTTTTTGCGGCAAGCCACCACGCACTCTTGGCACAGGCGGAGGCCGCACGGGCCCTCAAAGCAGAAAAATCCTCTCTGCGCGTCGGGACCACGATTTCGGCCACTGCCGTCTATCCGGCGAGTGGCAGCAAACGCGATGTCCAAGCCGCCGAGCGCTTCGATGCTATTTATAATACCTTTTATTTGGAACCGGTTTTGGGCAGGGGCTATCCTACTGCGAAATTCCCCTTTTTGCGGCGGATTGAGCGTTTTGTGCAAGCTGGTGATATGGAGCGCGTGCGCTTCGATTTTTCTTTTTGGGGGATCAATACTTACACACGCCAGGTGGTACGCGCCAGCCGTCTTGTTCCCATCGCCCGCTGGCGGCAGGTCAAAAATCCTACGGCGGCAAAAAACTGTCTTGGCTGGGAGGTTTTTCCCCGTGGGCTTTATGACCTTTTGAAAAAATATGCCGCCTATCCCGAAATCCGGGAGCTCATCGTCACCGAAAATGGCTATGCAGATGAGATGACCCCGGTGGCAGGCAGGGTGGTTGACCACGGGCGCATCCACTACCACCAACAATACTTGGCCGAATTGTTGCGTGCGCAGCGTGAAGGTGTGCCCGTGAAGGGCTATTTTGTCTGGTCGCTTTTGGACAACTTCGAGTGGGCCGAGGGCTTCCGCCCGCGTTTTGGCTTGGTCTATGTCGATTATCTCACAGGGCGCCGCTTCTGGAAAGACAGCGCATTTTGGTGGCGCAAATTCCTCACTGGCCAGTGATTCACTTTCGCGCAAAGAGTTCCTGCAGTCCCTGTGCGATGGTATCGCCGAGTTGGCGCAACCGTTCCTGCGCTTCGCGCATGCGCTCAACCACTGGCAGTGCCTGCATTTTTTTCAGCCAGTCGTTATACTGGTGCTCCAGTTGGATCAGCTGTTCCTCCAGCCGGTCGATGGCTTTTTTGACCTGCTCACGGTTTTCGTCGGCAAAATTGCCAAATTCATACTCAATAATATCCTCACGTACCTTGCCTTTGGTCAGAAGGTGCATTTCGACTTGAAAATACTTTCGGATCAGGGCAAACCTGCCTTCTTTTTCCAAACGGCGCACACTCACTTTGAGCGAGGTGGATTTGAGGATATAAAGTGGTCGGAATTTTGATGCGCGCTCGACCAAGTCATGGTCCTCGGCTAAGCGCAGGCTTTCGTCGAAGCCACCAATGCGGTCAAAAAGCCTTTTGGTGATGAAGATACAAAAGCCAGCGGCGCGTGGGTTATTGCCGGCAGCATTGATTTTTACCGTCAAATTGGCAAAGGCAAAAAGGATCTTATCAAGCCGCAGCTCAGATTGCGGATAAAAGACACAGGTCGCTAAATCCACAAATTCTTCGTCCATTTCGTGGACGGCCTTGGCTAAAAAGTCCTCGGGCAAGACCACGTCAGCATCAAAGAAGAAAAGGTATTCGCCGTTGGCCACTGCAGCACCGCGGTTGCGTCCCACCCCTGGCATGCCACCTTCCACCACGCGCGCCCCAAACTCCTGCGCTATTTCGCGTGTGCGGTCTTTGGAGCCAGCATCGGCAACAATGATTTCAAAATTGCGGAAGGTCTGCGCGCGCAGTGAGCTTAGGAGTTGTGGCAGATCTTTTTCTTCATTCAGTGTGGGAATCACCACACTCACCCGTACTTTTTCCATAGGACACCGTGGCATGAAGCCTGCAGTTGTCGAGGACAAAGTGTGGTTTTTAGGTGTAGCACCCAAACAATAGCATAGAAAAAACACAGAGCTCCAAAAGGCTAAAGTGCTATGTAAAAGCCCTTTTAGTCACAGCCCGGCAAAAAATTTTTCCGAAAAAATGAAAAAATTCCGCAAGACCGGGGAATGTTTTTCAGTAATTACGACATGAAAGTCAAGATGTGGGGCACTGAGGGATATATTTACACCGAATTTTTACAGTTTTCCTCATCAAAACCTCCCTCCGCCACCACAGCAGGCAACGCGAGACGATAGAAATCGGGATTTTGCCTTAGGATTGCAACATAGCCATAGGATTGGTGTGCTTCGTGGCTTTTGTATTTTTAAGCTACCAATGCTTGGGTGCTTACAGTGATTCTGCCTTAGATTTTCACTAGACACAGAACAAACTAAAACTTTGGGCATTGACCCCCCAGATGGAGGTTTCCGGGGGTCGTTTCAACCAATGGCTGGGTGGTTACGGTTACTGGGCGCTCAAAAAATAGCTGACAATCTGTTAAAGATAATAATAAAGCATTATCATTAAATAAAAAAGACAGGAAAAGGAGCTAAAAAATGAGACTAACTACTCTTTTTGTTGCGGTTTTAATCGCGGTAACCCCCGTGGTGGGGCAGAAAAAGGCTGCGGCCAAGGCACCGCCCACCCCCCAAACTGGCGAAGCCACCACCACACTGGCCAATCCTCAGCCAGCCCAAAATAGCCCTCCGGCAGCACCGGCTAAGACAGCAGACAAAGACCCCCAAATGGACTTGGTCTGGAGTGCGCTTTTTTGGGGAGGCTACAACTTTGCCTCTTCCGAGTCTTTTGAAAAAGCGGATCCCTCGAGCAACCTGCGCAAAGGGGGGCTGGCTGGCGGTGCGGAATTTCTGGTAGGAATTCCTTTAGTGCGAGGAGGAGTCGCCGTCAGCTATTTGCCCACTTTTTCAGTCTCACCAGCGGGGCAGAGCGGTTCGATTGTTAAAGCGTTTTTGCCCATTGAAGGTGTACTCAATGCCTACTTATGGGGTTTTTTTTTGGGAATCCGTGCGGGTTATCTTGTGGATATTGGCTCCAGTTCGATCTCTGGCCAGTCTTATACGAGGACCCCGGGAACAACCTTCGGCGGTCAGGTGGGTTACCAGTACCGCTTTGGGACGTTCGCCCTGGAAGTGGGGATGATTTATACGTTTGCCCACGCTGAGGCAACGGGTATCCACGAGGACTATAATAACGTCATACCACGGATAGGACTTGGACTTTTGTTTTGACAAAAAGAGTTTACGCATTGTGCGGCGCATTATGTTTAGCATGTGCGCCTGAAAAAACTGGATCTTCCAGCGTGGCGCTTTTATTTCGCTGCGACCTGGGCGCTCTGCGTGCTGCTATTGGAAGCAGCCCCGCCGTTGGGCCAGTCCCAAAATGCCACAGATTACGCCACCGCTGAGGAAGCAGCGATCCGCGAGCGGGTGGTGCAGCGTGCGCAGCAGATGCTTTCAGTCCCGTATAAATTTGGTGGGACGACACCGACAGGTTTCGATTGTGCCGGATTAGTTTTTTTCCTCTATCGGGAGCAAGGTTTCAACATCCCACACGGTGTCAGCGCGCTGCGCCCGCACCTGCGGCTGACGAAAACCCCCCGCAAGGGAGACGTGGTTTTCTTCCTCAACGACAATGGGGTCGTTGGCCACGTCGGTATCTATGTCGATAGCGAAAAATTTATCCATGCGCCGCGCACAGGGTTTAGGGTGCGCTACGACTATTTTTCTAATCCCTATTGGAAAAAGAATTTTGTTGAATTTCGTACAGTGTTTTGAAAATACTACAATTCCTCGAAAGTGAGGCTCTTTTGCTCACCGGTTGCCAGCGTTTTAACGCTATAGCGGCCGGATGCAACCTCGTCTTCGCCGAGGATGATGACACGTGGGATTTGTTTTCGTTCCGCCTCTTGCAATTGCCGGCCGAGACGGGGTGCGCCGAGCGCGACTTCAACCTTTCGACCCTTGGCCCGTAGCCGTGCTGCCAGCTCCATGGCCGCCACTGCCAGCTTTTCGTCGAGTAAGGCGATAAAATAGTCGATACTGCGAGGGACATCGCCCAAAAGCTGGTGCGTGCGCAAAAAATCCTCTAAAGTGACGTCACCCATGCCAAAACCCACGGCACCCATGGCCTCGCGGCCGAATGCAGAAACCAGGTTGTCGTAGCGGCCGCCGCCAAAAAGCGAACGGCGGTTTTCTGGATGGCGATCAAAGACCTCAAAGACGAGGCCTGTATAATAATCAAAACCGCGCACGATTCCAGGGTCGTATTCGACAAAATCGCCCACACCCAGTTTTTGCAGTTCTGCCAGGAGTTCGAGCAGATATTCGGCACCCGCCAGGTGGTATTTCTTTTTTAGGTAATCCAATTTTTCGATGAAAAAGAAATCGAGTTCTGCCCGCTGCAACGCGTTTAAGCCCTCTGCTTCCAGAAGCGCCACAAACGCTTCTGGTTTGAGCTTATCTTTTTTATCCAAAATGCGGGCAACTGGCAGCCATTTTTCAGGGGGTAGCTTGAGCTCATCACCCAACACGGCGTTGAGGATTGCGCGGTGCGAGACATAGACCCGAAAATGGCTTTCGTTGGCGCCAAAGCTGCGCAAAATATCAATTGCCAAAAGTAGGATTTCTAAATCCGCCAGCTTCTCTGAAGGGGCACCCAAGATATCACAGTTGAGTTGCCAGTGTTCACGGAGCCGGCCTTTGCCCGGCTGTTCGTAGCGCCAGACGTTGGGGATTGAATACCAGCGGATCGGCCGTGGCAGTTCCTGAAAACGTGCTGCCACCATGCGCGCCACGGTCGGGGTCATTTCGGGGCGGATCGCCACCTGCCTTTGGCCACGGTCGGTGAAGGAATAGATCTGTTGGTTGACGATCTCTTCTGAGGTTTTGGCCAGATAAAGTTCGATGGGTTCAATGAGCGGGGCATCGATCTGCTCATAACCATAGCTGCGCACGACGCGGTGGAGCACGTTAAACATCGCCTCGCGAAAGCGCATGTCTTGGGGATAAAAGTCACGGGTGCCTTTGTAAGGCTGGGTCGGCAATGCCACGGCAGTCGCAGCCACATGGTGCGACATGGCTTAAAGCAAAATCGCAGGCATTGGCTCGACGCGCTGTGCCAATTTTTATCTGCGCACCAATGGCAAAACTGCTTGATCAGGCCCAATCTGGCGCGCTGCGTTTTTACCTGCAGTTTGGAGGCCAGGGCGCACCCTATCTCAAAGAGATGCAAAAGCTCTATTCCGAAGCGGGGATGGCGAACTACTTTAGCGTCGCCACTTCGGCGATCGAGGCAGCCATCCGCATGGTGGAAAATAGCCCGGTGCTGCCACTCAAGGTGGATTTACGCCGCTGGCTTGAGGATCCAGCCAGTGCACCAGCCGATGAGACGATGGCCATTGCCAGCATCTCGCTTGGGCTAATCCAGGCCACCCAATTTGCGCACTATGAATATTTGCACCTGTGTGGTTTTGATCGCAGGGCAATGCTCAAGGCCACCGCTGGCGCCACTGGCCACAGCCAGGGATTGATCGCCGCCACCTTTACCGCGCTCTGCCTTGAGGGAAAGGCATATTATGACGCGCTTTATATTTTTCTGCAGTACCTTTTCCTGATGGGTGTGCGGGCACAGGAAGTTTTTCCATTTATTGAAGCGACGCCGGCGGAAGTGGCGAAGAGTGAATCGTTAGGTGCTAAAGCACCAGCGCCAATGGTGGCCGTGCTCGGCGAAAGCCATGCGCTGGTCGAGAAGTGGGTATCGGATTTCAATGGTGTGAATAAAAAAATTTATGTCAGCCTTTACAATACGCCCAGCAACCGGATTATTTCAGGACCACGCAGCGAGCTGATCGCATTCCACGAACGCTACAAATCCGAGCTAGAGGCAAGGCAGATGAAATACATCTACTTGCGTTCGACCTGCCCTTTCCACTGCGAACTGATGCAGCCAATTTTGGAAAAATTCCGTCCGGACATCGAACGCATCGGTTTCCATTTCAAAGGTAGTGACCTAAAGTTCCCGGTGTATTCTTTCTGGGATGGCGAAAACCTGCAAAATGTAGGTGAGTTGGGGCTGCGGCTGACTGATGATCTGATGGTCAAAACCCTCTATTGGGATAAAGCAATGGCGCCGGTGAAAGCCGACAACACGATTGGGGCGATTCTCGATTTTGGTCCTGGCAAAACCAGCCAGCGTTTGAGCGAAGAGACACTGCAAGGACTCGGGCATAGTGTGCCGATCTATGCCGTGGCCACGCCCAAGGACCTCAAGACACTGCTGGATTGAAAGGCATAAAGGCGGATTTACGCTCCTGCCTTGCCTTGGATTATGTCACATCCTATGCAGGGCCTATTGCTTTTTTCTGACAAAAATGTGGCCGAACCGTGTTGGCCAAGCCAGCCATTTTTGCTCAGCGATGCGGCTGGAGAAAAGCTCGTTGCCGAAATAAAACTCAAGCAACCCGAAACAAAACAAAAATCCTGCCAGTTGGATGGCCTTTATTTGCAACTATGGGCTCTTCTGGAAAATTACTACCGTGAGCCTTGGTCGGTCTTTGCTGCCTCGCGCACGATGCTTTTGCCACACCAAGTCGAGGCGACCTTGCGTGTGGTTTCGGCCTCGCGCCCGCGCTTCTTGATCGCAGATGAGGTGGGTTTGGGCAAAACCATCGAGGCCGGCCTCATCCTGAAGGAGCTAAAACTCAAGCATGGCTACCGCCGGATTTTGGTGGTGGTGCCGGCACCGCTTCTGGCACAGTGGCAGCAAGAGCTTAAAAATAAATTCGCGGAGGATTTTCAGATCCTCAATAGCGCGCTGCTCCGCCAGTCAGGAGCCCTTGAGGAAAATGGCCAATTTTTAGTATCTGTAGATCTTGCCAAAGACGAGCGCTACCGCTGGCTTTTTACTGCGGTATTTTGGGATTTGGTGATCTTTGATGAGGCACACCGCCTGCGCCGCGATGCGCATAACGTGACATTGGCCTGGCAGTTCGCGCACGAAGTCTGCCAAAAGGCAGAGGGGGTACTTTTGCTGTCGGCGACACCTTTTCGTGGCAAGCTCGAAGAAATTTTTTACCTCATCCAGCTTTTAGACCCCGACATCCTTGGTCCGTTTGCAGTTTTTCAAGAGCAGTTTGCCAAAGACGCCTCGCTTTTGCGCGAGCGCTTAGCACCGGTGCTCATCCGCCGGCGCAAGGTGGATGTCGGTGGCTTCACCAAGCGCTTTGCCAAGACGGTCAAAATTCGCTTAAGCAGTGCTGAACGCGAGTTTTATGACAAAACGACCGAGTATGTGCGCACGGAATTCAACCGTGCTCTTTCGCGTGGGGAAAACCTGAAGTCGTTCATCATGATTGTATTCCAAAAGCTTTTGGATTCTTCTCCTTTTGCGTTGCTCAAGGCGCTCGAATCACGCCGTGCCCGGCTTGAGTCTTGCTATTTTCGCCTGCGCCACGATAACAGTGAATTCCCTGATGTGGCCGAAGCGATCCGAGAATACCAAGAAGAAGAGGGATTTAACCTGGAAGAAATTCCTAACCCCGAAGAGCTCCTTACAGAAATCCAGCATCTGCGCTATTTAATCCAGTTGGGGCAAAAAATAACCGACGACAGCAAATTGCGCCAACTCAAAAAAACGCTGAAGGCGATGCAGAAAGCGGGCCACCGCAAGTTTGTCATCTTCACCCAGTTCCAAACCACACTCGAATATTTAGCAAGCCAGCTCAAGGAGTATCGTGTCGCTACTTTCCACGGTAGTCTCAACTTCGCGCAAAAAGAACAAGCAGTTTGCGATTTTTTTAATGATGCGGAAATTTTCATCAGCACCGAGGCGGGGGGGGAGGGGCGTAACTTGCAGGTTGCAGCCTGCCTGATCAACTACGACCTGCCGTGGAGCCCACTCAAGCTGGAGCAGCGCATCGGGCGCATCCACCGGTTTGGCCAAACGCGCGACGTGCATATTGTCAATTTTGCCTGCCGCGACACTGTGGCGGAACGGGTGCTCGAAATCCTCGAACAGAAAATCCGGATCTTTGAAAATGCGCTGGGACCCTCAGATACGTTGCTCGGTGCTTTTGAAAGTGAAGCCAAATTTGCCCGCAGCCTGATGGCGTTCTTGAGTAGCCGCAAAAGTAAAAAAGAAAAAAACCAGGAGCTTGAACGTAGCTTGAAATTGGCGCAGGAAAATCTGCAGTACCTTGACCACTTGCTTTCGCCCGAACACATGCATTTCAATCTTGCCGCTTTCCGCCACGCCATCAATCCAGAAAAAATCGAAAAATCAGGAACAGCGCTGGAAAATCTGCTCACTAACTATGCCATAAAAAAACAAATTACCTGGCAAAAAGAAGGAAAGATCGTGAGCCTATCTCTACCGAAAAATGGCGTGGCGAACACATTGCGTGGCACTTTTGACCACGACGTGGCGACACAGCGGCCAGATCTTGAATTTTTTGCCTTGGGCCATCCTTTTGTTGAAGAATGTCTCCATACAATCAGCCAAGAGGCCGAGTCGTGCCCCTACGTTCGCATCCCGTCTCCCCAAAAA
>JANWWX010000001.1 GCA_025057195.1 Leptospiraceae bacterium
GACATGAAAATCAAAATGTGGGGCACTGAGGGATATATTTACACCGAATTTTTACAGTTTTCCTCATCAAAACCTCCCTCCGCCACTACAGCAGGCAACGCGAAGCGCTAAACAACCGGGTTTCACCTCTGGACAGCAACACGTAATTGGATTGGTGTGCCTAGTGGCTTTCGTATTAACCCAAAGGTTGGGTGGTTACTCAGGCGCCACTTTGGCCAAACTCTTTACACGCTGTGCGAAATTCCGGCTTTCCCGCCATGCGCTCGTCGCAGTTGCCGCTTTTTACTTCGAAAAACGATCCGGCCGATGCGCAGGTGGCCTCGCACCGGCTCTTGGTGCGCGCCGGCTACATCCGCAAACAGGCCTCGGGGCTTTATACCTATCTCCCGTTCGGCGACATCGTGCACCGGAAAATTGAGCAGATCATCCGCGAGGAGATGGACCGCTTCGGCGCGATTGAAGTGTCTCTCCCGATCATCACTCCTGCAGAGCTCTGGCAGGAATCGGGGCGCTGGGACATCATGGGCAAGGAAATGATGCGCTTTTTTGACCGCCACGAGGTCGCCTATGCGCTTGGTCCCACGCACGAAGAGGCCATGACCGATCTGGCGCGCAGCTTCCTGCAGTCGTACCGCCAGTTGCCAGTCAATCTTTACCAAATTGGGCGCAAGTACCGCGACGAGATCCGGCCGCGCTATGGTTTGATCCGCTGCCGCGAATTCACCATGAAGGATGCGTATTCTTTCCATGCCGATGAGGCTTCGCTCGAGGAGACATACCAAAAGATGCGCGAATGCTATCGGGCTATTTTTGAGCGCTGCGGCCTCAAAACCATCCCAGTCGAGGCCGACTCCGGCACCATGGGCGGCAGCAGCTCCGAAGAGTTTATGGTCGCCTCGGCCATTGGTGAAGAAGTCTTGCTTTTGTGCAGCGATGCGCAGTGCGGCTACCGTGCCAACCAGGAGAAAACACCTTATGTCGGTGAGCCGGCAGAGCCAATAGCAGAGCCGCCTGCGATGGAGGATTTTGACACAGGGGAACTAAAGACAGTAGAGCAGGTGGCAGCATTGACTGGAAAATCTCCCCGCGACTTCATCAAGGCCGTGGTGCTTGAGGACGCGCAAAAAGTGGTGGTATGTTTCATTCCCGGTGACCGAGAGCTTTCGGAAGCTAAAGTGAAAAATCTCACTGGACTTTTGGACTTTGCACCTGCTGGAGCTGAAACCATTCGTGCTCTTACGGGTGCTGAGCCAGGTTTTACCGGGCCAGTGGGTTTGAAATTTGCCGATGGCGAAACCCTCAACAGCAAAACGGTGCACGTACTTTTTGATCGCCACCTTGCAGGCAGGACGGGACTCATTGCAGGAGCCAATCGAACCGGTTTCCATAAAAAGAATGTCACACCTGGCCGCGATTTTGTCATTAAAAACTCTGCGGACATTGTCGCTGCCCGCGCAGGCGATTTATGCCCCAAATGCCGCCAATCGAAACTCACCGAGACCCGCGGTATCGAGGTGGGCCATATCTTCAAGCTCGGGAAAAAGTATGCGGAAAAGATGGGGCTTACAGTTTTGGATGCCTCAGGAAAACATTTGGTGCCGACGATGGGCTGCTATGGCATTGGTGTGGGGCGCACGCTGGCAACCGCTGTCGAGCAAAACCATGACGAGCGTGGCATCATTTGGCACCCCAACTTGGCGCCATTTTGGGTCTATTTGATTTCTTTGGCGCGCGAAGAAAAAGAACGAAGCATGTGCGAGGAGCTCTACCACAAACTTAAGCAAGCCGGAGTGAGTGTCTATTTAGATGAACGCGACGAGCGGGCCGGGGTGAAGTTCCACGATGCCGAACTGGTCGGCTTTCCTTTTATTGTGACTGTCGGCAAAAGGGCGGTGGAATCTGGAAAGTTGGAACTAACGCTCCGCCGCAGCGGTGAGAAATTGCTGCTCGAAACCGACGAGCTCATCACCCAAATCCGAAAAATGGCAGAGGCAAAAGCACCCTAAAATAGTCAGCAGAGCTCGCGCAGCGTGCCGTTGTCGATTTCCCAAAACCGGCGGTAAAAAGTTTTGTCGATGGCATCGCTATGGTCCACAACGAGAATGGTGCCACCTTTTTGTGCGTAGCGTTTGAGGATTTCAGCCACGCCGCTGCGCCCAGAGCGGTCCAGGTTGGAAAATGGCTCATCGAGCAGCAAGAAGTCTGGCTCGGTCACCAGCGCGCGGGCGATGAGCGCACGCTGCAGCTCGCCGCCGCTCAGCTCGCGCAAAAGCAGACCCGATTTTTGTTCCAAACCCAAGTGCTGGAGGATTGCCAGCGCGCGTTGCATTTGCTCTTGGCGTTTTGGGCGTGGTGCCCATGGCCATAGCGGCGGCAAACCCTGCAGCACCAGATCGGCCACGGTGAAAGGATAGTGCACTGTAAATTGTGTCTGCTGTGGGACATAGGCTAAATTCTGGAATGTGCTATGCCGGCTGCCGGCCAAAAGGGGCAACACACCCAAAAGCGTTTTGGCGAGCGTGCTTTTTCCGGAGCCATTGGCGCCCGAAAGAAAAATCACATCTTTCGGTGCTATTGCGACATTGATCCCGGTGATGAGCACCCTCCGCCCGTAGCCGACAGCGCCATTTTCGATCGCCAGCATCACTTTTCGGTTTCGGCAAAGGCCTGCGCAATCGCTTTGACGTTGGTTTCGATCATCTTGAGCCAGGTTTCCGTATTTTCGCCAGCACCGGTTTGGATTGGCAAAACCAAAAGCCTGGCCCCGCTTTCTTCGGCAACCCGGCGTGCAACCCCAACATTGGTCCATGGCGAGCACAAGATAATTTTTATTTTTTCCTTTTTGATAGTTTCAATCGTGGTCCGGATCCAACCTGGCCCGGGGGTGACGCCCATTTTTTCTTCGATGGCACCGGCGATTTCAAAGCCAAAGCGGTTGGCAAGGTAGTTGAATTCCTGGTGATAGACATAGACGCGTTTGCCGCGGTGCGGCTTCATGATTTCCAAAAGTTCGGCGGTGAGCTTTTTGGTGCGTGCGGCAAAATCGTCAAAATTCCTGCGGTAGCTTTCGGCATTGGTCGGATCGTTGGCGATGAAAGTATCACGGATGTTGCGCGCGATGATGATGCCGTTGACTGGGTCTGCCCAATAGTGGGGGTTACCATAAACATGCATGTCGCCCAAAAAGCGTGAGACTTCACCCACCGGCACGTTGAGCAGTTTGATGCCACGCACGGCCACGCAATAGCCCTTGCGCCCGCGCTGGATATTCGGATTGCGCGACTGCGCCAAAAGGTACGGTGTCCAGCTGGCCTCCAGGTCGAGTCCGATTTCGATGAAAATGTCGGCTTCGTTGAGTTTGAGGATGAAATTTGGTTGCGCCATCACGAAATGCAGATCGGTGTTGCCTTTGGTCAGGCTTTCGACGCTGACCAGCTCGCGCCCAACCTCCTGCGCGATACTGGCAAGGTCTGTGGTGGTGGTGATCACCTGCAGCGGTTTGGCCACGGCCTCAGCTGCAGTAAAAAATAAAACCAGCAAAGGCACGGTTTTGTTCATACCTTCCTCCTAAAAGCGGTGCGCCGGATGGAAACCCAGCACATAGACAGCCTGTGCGTAGATGAGCCAAATGTCTCGGGTCTCGCTAAACCAGCGTTGGCGTTCGGCGTTGATCTTGAAATTAAAAAACTCCGAGGTGAGATAGCACAGCCAAAAGGCATCGCCATGGTCAGCGCCGACGCCGCGCCGGCCGGTCAGCGGATTGACTGTGTTGTAGCGGACAAAAAAATCGCGGCGGTACCCAAATTTCCACCGCTCGAGCGGCTGGTACTGGAAATAGGCATAAAACCCAGCCTTGTCTTCTGGGATCAAGGCCACGCGGTTTTCCCGGTGGTACCAGAATTCTCCAGAAAGTTCAAACGATTCCCAACGCCCCCGCTGGTATTTGAGCGTGATGTCGGCACCCCATTTTTGGTCGACATCGCCCGGATCGGTGCTGACAGTATAGCGGAGATAGGTCCATCCCACCTGCAGGCCAAAGCCTTGCGCAAATGCGAAAAAATTTTTCTGCCGCAAAAGGAAAAGCGGCGATGCCTTGGGAAAACCATCGCTGTGCGTGTGGCCGAAGGTGCGGCCGTTGAAAATTCCCAACTTGATTTCGCTAAAAAAAGGCAGCGGCGTAAGCCACGCCAACTCACCGCCTGTGTCGAGAAAGCCTTCGCCAATGACCGTGTCAAAAAGCTGGCCGTGCACGCGCGGGATACTGGTGAATGGCCGGTCGTGCAGGTGGATGGTGTTGAGCCGGCCAGCGTCGGGAAACATGCGCCCGATGCGTGCCCACAAGTTCCACGGTAGGCTCGGGAATTCAAACGTCGCCTCGTGCACTGCGAAGCTGTAGTTATTCCCTTCGCGGTGGAACGCAAAAAGCAGCATGCCGTTGGCAAACCAGTCGATCGCGCCGAAAAAACCAAACTCAGTGCTGCGTACCAAAAGGCCGTCAAATGCTGGGTAATTCCCCGCTAGACCTTTTTCCAAAACCATGTCGACTGCGGCCAGGATGTTGGGCATCGACGAGCGATCGACGGTGACTATCTGCAGTGCCTGTTGGGTGATCTGTGTCTGCTGTGCGGTGGTTGCCTCGCTTTCGGCAATCTCCCGGTCAATTTCCGCGAGGGTATCGGCCTGCGCCAAAAGCGCCGGTTCCGCTCCAGTTTGCGCTAGTGGTTTGGTGTTATTTTGCGCCGGCTGTGTGCTATTTTGCGCCATGAGCAGGGAAAAAGCGGTTACGAAATAAATAGAGCGGCGGAGTGGTAAAATTTTGCGCGCCACGGACTGCCAGTTCTGGGCAATGAGATAACGCGTCGATCTTATTGATAATGGATTCGCAATTGTAATGCAACTATATGCCACGCACGGTTTTACGAGAAATTTCCAAAAATAAATATCATTTCTTGCCAAGCCCACACACAAAACTTGGCTGCGAACCCCAAAAAAATAGACTAAGGTCTCTCTATCCCAAAAGGCCGCCAGGTGAGCCTTCAGTCTCATCCTGGCGTGTGCGCGATTTTGACCAGTGCGGCGCAAGGAGCGCAGATAACATGCCTGCATGACAAAAAGGGCTCTTGCACAAAACTTTATGCGCTGTGTGGGCGTTGAGCTGAAATCCCATTTTTACTTGTAAATATATAGGAGTCCTATATTATTTCCCAAAAGGAGGTAACTATGGCAAAAATGCCCTATTTTGCTGTGCTGGCAAGTTTGGCTTGCCTCATCACCAGCTGCGGCGAAAAACTTTTGACGGAAGTACCGTACCCTGAAGGCTACCGCAGCTGGACCCATGTCAAAAGCCTTCAGCTCAAAGAAAAACATCCCCTATTTAAAGACTTTGGTGGGTTGCACCATGTCTATGCCAACGCTGTCGGCCTGGAAACCCTCAAAAAAGGCGGCAGCTATCCGGATGGGACAATCTTCGTTTTTGACCTGCTCGAGGCCAAAAGCGATGATGCGACCATGGCTGAAGGTGCGCGCAAAGTGCTCGGTGTGATGTATAAAAATTCACAAGTTTTCGCCCAAACCGGGGGTTGGGGTTTTGAAGCTTTTGCCGGCAACACGCGCAATCGTTTAGTTGCTGGAAAGCATGAGGCCTGTTTTGGCTGCCACGCATCAGAAAAAGCTTCCGATTACGTATTTTCCAAATACCGTGAATAACACGGCTGAGCTTTTTCCCGAGATCTTGGCAAGCGAGTGGCTCAACTCGCCGCCAATCTCCCTGGCAGAGCAACGGGGCAAGGTCGTTTTGGTCTATGCCTTCCAGATGCTCTGCCCGGGCTGTGTGGTGCATGCAAGCCCACAGGTCAAAAAGGTGTTTGAATTCTATTCTCGTGAAATTTTAACTGTGATTGGCTTACATAGCGTCTTTGAGCACCACGAGGCAATGGGTGTGCAATCGCTCAAAGCGTATCTTTATGAATTTCGCTACAATTTCCCGGTGGCGGTGGATCGGCATACTGGTGGCAATCCCATTCCTGACACCATGGCCAAGCTGCAGCTGCGCGGAACACCATCGTTGCTTCTGGTTGACAAGCGCGGCCGGTTACGCAAGCACTTCTTTGGTACTGTCGATGACTTGCACCTCGGCACGGAATTAGGGTTGCTGCTTGGCGAACGATACGAAAATACATGAAGCACAGATCACTGCATACTTAGAACGGTTAGCACGTGCCTTACGCCGGCTGAAAAATACCACGGCCTTTGCTTTAAAGCTACAACCGCTGCAGCTTGAGATCCTGCTATTTTTACTGCATGCGCAGCAGCGCAAAATTACTGTGAATTTTTTGGCTGAAGAATTGGAGGTATCAGAACCCACTGTAAGCGATTCGCTCGCAGCTCTGGTGCGTAAAAAATATGTCGTCAAGTACACCAGTCCCGAAGACCGCCGCATCCGCTTTGTCAGCCTAACGGCTTCCGGAAAAAAAATTGCCCAGAAGGCGGAGGGTAAGTTATTCCCATTGGCAGGGATGGATCCTAAATTGCTGGAAGATCTCAGCCGCGCGCTGCACGAACTCGTTGGCGAACTCTTTGCGCAGTCATTCATCCGCCATGCCCGGATCTGCAAGACCTGCCATTTTTTTAGTCCTGCAAGCGAAAACGCGGTCGGCCATTGCACGCTCTTAAATAAAACACTCTACACCAAAGATTTGCAATCCGATTGTCCCGACCATGCTTATGCCCGCATCGGCTGAACGTATGGCCGTGGACTTTTGGGAAATCCGCCTCGGCGATGGCAGCTTTATCCGCTGTACCAATTTCGGCGCGCGGCTTTGTGCGCTGGGCGTTCCTGACAAATTGGGCCATATCCGCGATGTGGTTTTGGGCTATGGGAATGCCGAAGACTACCAGCACGGTGCCCGTTTTTTTGGTGCCACTGCAGGTCCTTTCGCCAACCGCATCGGTGGGGCACGCTTTGCCATCGGCGCGCACGAATACCGCTTTGTGCCAAACGCAGGCCCCCACTTGCTCCACAGTGGGGACAGTGCGCTGGAATCAGTGCTCTGGCAAAAATCCGATGGCGCCGAGGGCATCGCGTTCGGTTACCACAGTCCCGATGGGGACTTTGGTTTTCCAGGGCCAGTGGCTTATAGCATTTGCTACAATCTCTTGCCAGGACCCATTTTAAGGATCAATTACCGCGCAGTCCCCACCAAGGCCACGCACCTCAATTTAGCGCACCACTCCTACTTTAACCTTTCAGGCCATGAGGCTGGCACCATCACAGACCACCTGCTCGAAATCGCAGCCGAATGCTATCTCGAAACCGATGACGACCTTGTGCCGACTGGCAAAATCCTGTCCGTGGCAGGAACACCGCTCGATTTCCGCAGCCCAGCACGGTTCGGTGAACGCCTGCAAAAAGATTTTCCGCTTTTAAACAATTGCGCTGGTTTTGATGTTTGCTATGTTTTGGAGAGCAAGACATTAGAAAATCCTTTGCATTTTTGCGCCCGGCTTTATTCTCCCACGAGCGGTATTGTCATGGAGCTTTTTTCTGACTACCCAGCGCTGCAGCTTTACACAGCCAACCACGACTTGCCTGCCCTGCTGGGGAAAGGTGGGGTGCGCTATGCACGCCAGTGTGCAGTCTGTCTTGAGCCGCAGTATTTTCCCAACTCCCCCAACATTGCGCATTTCCCCTCGACCCTGGTTTTGCCGGGCGAGGTCTATGAAAAACGCGTGGAGTTCCGCTTTGCGCTGGCGTGATGGTTGGGGCTGGCTTTTATTGTCCAGTGCATTCGCGATGACGATGGCTGCGCCCGATCCTAAGCCGCCACCAACAAGGTGCATTGCAGAGTGGAATCTCGAACGGCAGAGCGATCCCTGGCGCAGCCAGGCGCAGTTTGGTCAAGATGGCCTGATGGTAGTGCGCACAGTGAAGGCCAAACCCCGCGGCGAAAACACACTACCACAGCCGCCGGAATTGACTGCAGAAGACTTTTTGTTCTTCCGCAACCAGGATGGCGAGGTGGTGGCCAACGCGCGCTATTTCCACAAACTCCGGCGAGCCGACCTACACCGCATCCAGCCTGGTCATCAGATAGAAATAGCGCAGACGGGCCAGGAAACCCGCAGGCTTTGGCCTCACACACGACTGCTCGACATCCTCTTTAACTACCATATCCTCGTGGTCTATGTGCATACGCAGGCGAAGGTATGCCTGACCAAATTTGAGGAAAACCAGGGCTTCCAGGCAGAATTTTGGAGCGAATATAGTTATTACACAGCCAAGCGCTATCGCGGGGAAGGGCGCTTTGCAGTTACCTTAGATGACAAAACGGGCAGCATTTTTTTACGCATTGACTAAAAGTTCCCGCAGCGCGCTAAAATTTTCCAGCCGCAGCTCGTAGTCAGGAATTTCCCCCGGTTGCGCATGGCCATACGCACACCAGGCAAAATCGCAGCCCACCGCACGCGCGGCTTCGTGGTCGCTGATGCGGTCACCGACCATCAGCAATGCCTTTGGATCAACACCCGCTGCGATGTAGCACTCCAGGATTTCGGTTTTGTTGTGGATTGTGGCGTCGATGGCGACCAGCGGCAGGGCAAGGGGGGCTATTTTTCCCGCAGCGAGGATGGCCTCAATGTAGGGTTTGCGGCCGTTCGAGGCCACGAGGATTTGGATGCCATTGGCCACAAGGTCTGCCACGGTCTCAGAAACCCCAGGATAAAAATACCCCTCGCCGGCAGCGATTTTCTGGCATAAAATTTCCAACACGCGGTCAGAGAGAAAATCGCGATCCTGTTCAGTAAGCTGTGGGAAAAGGTTGGCGAAAATTTGCTTCACTGGTTTGCCAATCTCCTGCAGGATGCGCTCGCCATCGGGGGCGTTTAGTGTTATGTTCTTCTTTTGGCAGAATTCTGCGATCGCCTGCCGGTACGCTGGGTAGAGGATGCCTTCCGAGGAAAAGACTGTGCCATCGATGTCGAGTGCCAGCCAACGGTAGCGCATAGCTAAATCGCCAAGCGATAACTAATCGAAAAACGGATGTAGCTAAGCGAGCTTTGCGAGCGGTTCCGTGCATCGACCGGCTGGAACGCTGTGCGGATTGCAGGATAGGAAAAATACTGCAGCTCGAGGATGAGCCCACCAAAGCGCTTGTTCAGCAAAAGGTGGTAGCGCAATCCCGACCATTTGCCCGCGCGGCCAGTGCCCTCGAGCGAGGCGGTCCCACCAATTGGGGAGGTGGTGTACGCCTTGGCTGTGTCGTCGAGTACCGCAAAAGAGGTATCGAGCACCAGCCGCGCGTGGATTCCTAAAATAGGGATCAGGTAACTGGCAAAGGTGCCGCCTTCCAGGTTCCACAGAAACACGAGGTCACCGCGGGGTTTGGTGCTAAAGGTGGTGCTAAATATATCGAGATTGCTGGCCAACGTTAAGCCAAAGTTCACTGCTCCAATGCTGAATACCCGAACGCCGGCATTGGCATAAATCCACAGCGACCAGTCGAGTACATCCCGCACAAAGACTCCTGCTGGGTTGGCCTGGTGGAACGAACGGTAAAGGATTCCGTTGTTGAGCCAGTTCGCTTCGTATTGGGAGTGCTGGCCGAGGCCGATTGCCCAAAAACCCGAATTCTGGTAACCCAGCGGTATGGCGCTTCCAGAGGGGCTTTCCGGCAGTGCCAATTGCCCATAGAGGTGGATATTGTCGGTTCGGTTGCGGCCGGTCTGCCAATGCAGTCCTGCCTCCAGCATATTCATGCTGCTAGGGTAACGATAAAATTGGGTGTGCCGTTCGAAGTAGTTGCTGTGGTAATTCCAGCTGGCGTAAACATAGCTCCGATCTTTTTCCTCACCTGAGGGAGTGTCTTCCCACCACTTCTTCGCTGGTTTGGCCTCGGCCTCTTTGGCTGTTGGCGCTTGGACTTTGGTCAGTGCAAGTTTTTCGCCGGTTTTTTCTGGAGTGGCCTGTGTGAGTTTCTGCATGGAGGAGTCGATTGCAGCAGAAAGCGTCGGTCCGAGGTAATTGTCATTGGCGGAGCCAGTAGCATTGGCGTAGTCGGGTATTGCGACCACGGCGAGCTGGTTTTCCTGCTTTTGTGCAGCCAACTTTGGCGGAAAGCAAATCGCAGTGACCGCTGGCAGTAAGAGAAAAGTCTGCCTCATGGGGTTTTTATTCTTCTTCGTAGAGAACATAATTTTCCTTAAAAAGTTTTAATGCTTAAACTGCAGTGGGACCTCGATGGTGTAGGCGACTGGCTTTCCTGAGAGCAAATGCTGTGGGCAGATCTTTTTGCCAAATGCTGTATTGCCTGCTTTGATAAAGGACTTGCGCAGCATCGGGATATGCTCTTCGGGCGTTTCTTTGGGCAGCTCGACAGCAATGGTCCGCACTGAGCGCACCCGTCCCGTCCGATCGACAACCAGTTCCACATTCACTGTTGCCGACTGGACATAGTCCCTGGCTTCTGGTGGGAATTTGGCATGGACACACTGCGCCACGTCGGGAATACTTTGGCTGCCGCGCAGATCGACAGGTGGGGAGTCGTCTTTCTCTTCGGCTTTTTGCAGTTTTGGCTCGGCATGCTGTGGTAGGCTTTTGGGTAGCAGGGCGGCTTGTCCCGTTCTTGGGGCTTTTCCTTCAGTATTTGGTGGTATTTTTTTCGTCGAATGGGTTTGTTCTGGTTTTGCGGTATCTCGAACCTGGCCAAAATCTTTCGCTTTGGCACAGGGATAAAGCAGCCATGCTGCAGCGGCAAACAGTAACAAAAAAATTGCAATTAAAAAATATTTGCGCCTATTCTCAGTTGTAAAGTTCATAGCTTAAAGGGACTTCCAGCCGATAGCCAGTGGCCACCCCATTAACATAAAATACCGGACAGCGCCGACCTAAAAGAGAAGCGCGCGCCGCATCCAAGAAAAGCTTTTTCATGCGCTCTTTGAGCTCGGGCGGTAAATTTTTCTTGAAACTGGCATAAAGTGGTTTAGCCTCTCGGACCAAGCCGGTTTTATCCACCAGGATGCTGACCAAGACCAGCGCCTCGTCCACATAGGCCTTGGCCTCTTGCGGGAAATTGCGCACCGCGCAGCGCGCAATGTTGGGCACGCCACCCGCGCCTGCCCCCTCGACATCGAGATCGACCACGCCTTCGCCATCGATCGTACCCCCTGCCTCGTTCACAGGCAGGGCCGTCGCTTCAGCCTTTTTCTCTTTGACATACTGGTTGCCAAAAACTTCATCTACTTCGACCACAGGGGCGCGGCGTGCGCGCGGGCGGAAATCCCCTAAATCGACCGCGATGCTGGAATAAGGAATCTCGCGCGGTTCGTATTGCCAGCTAAAAGCGATCAGAACCGCAACTTCAATGAGCAAAAGCAAGGAAAAGGTCAAAGTTAAGTAGCGGCGTTTGCGTGGGTCACGCTGCGGGATAAACGAGTTGCTGAGCCCGGCAAACACCTTCCGGCCGTCGGGAAGCATGATGCCGTCTGCACCTGCCACACCACCAGGGCGCACTTTACCATCAGGCGGACAAGAGTTTTATACCTGGATCTTTGGCGTAAGTATCCAACGATGGGTGGTGTAAACTGTCATGGAATCACTACTACCCCAATCGAGAAATCCAGAATGGCTATTTTCTACCATTTTGTGCCACTGGCTTGGCGGTGTTGGGTGGTTTGGAAGATGAAAAAAGCAAAAATTCTGTGTAAATGTACCCGGCAGCGCCCCACATTTTGACTTTCATATCGCAATTACTGAATGGCAGTCCCCGGTCTTCGGGATCCAGACCCTCCGCCCCCGGTAAAATACCATCCTCTGCAAGCATCAGCATCACGCAAATGAGATACGACACCGACCAACGCAGGGCCATGGTAACAGGAAGTTACCGAGGCTGTGTGCGCCAAGGAGGGCAAGCACACAGCAAAGCTAAGCTATGCAATGAGTTATAGATTTCCATATCCCAATAGACCTGCACAATAATGATGCCCTCGCTGCCATCGTTGTGGGTGCGGAGTTTTTGCCGTGATGGCTGGTGCCGGCGCAGGTAGCGCAGATAAAATGCCAAATTCGCCATGACTGTGGCATAGTGTTTTTCACAAAGATTTTCCGCCGGCGCCGGCAAAGAAATGCTAGTTTTCCGTTTTTCGTCCATAGTCCCTCTAAATATTAAATACCAGAAAATTGCGAAATTTTTTCACGTTTTTGGAAAAATTTTTTTTGGGCGGTAACTCCTTCGGCTTTTCCATAGCACCCTGCGGGCGTGGGGTGTTATGTTTTTTTCTGCACTAATGGTTGGATGTTACCGAGCCGAGGATGAGAAAAAAGTATTGACATGTGAGAATGAAAACGTCACCTGCGCCCTTCAAATGTCAAAGTGAAAAATGGAGGATAGAAATGAATAAAACAACGCTGCTGCCACTGCTGCTCTTACTAACAGCGTGTAGCTTGAGCCAAAAGACCACACGCGTGGCCGAATTGCCACACGTTCCAGTGGACTATGAAATTCTGGGGGACACCTCTGCTGAGGAAAGGCGTACTTCAGTATTTTTTGTTGATTGGGGTCATCTTTTTAGTGACAAGCTGGCCGCAACAGATAGCTCAACGCTCAATGCATCAATATTTAGTATTGAGAATACCGCAAAGAGCGGCGCTTTGTACAAGGGACTTGAGAAAATCCCCGAGGCGGACAAAATCATTGAGCCACGTTGGCAAATCGATAGCTTTAATGTGCTGGGTATTTATCGGACGGTGAATGTCCAAATGTGGGCCAAAGCCATTAAGTACACGCGCTCGGCACCAGTCACCCTGACCCCCAGACCTGCAGTGGCTACACAACCAGCGGCTGCACCGGAACTCGCGACCCCTAAAAAGGGCCGATAACAGTAGTAGCGAATGTGCATGGTGCCAAAACCTGCTCGTATTTGTTGCTCTCGCTTGTCCTTATCGCAGGGTGCAGTCAGGACTACCAGGTCCTGCGGCAGTCTCGTAACAAGGGGCTGCCGCTATTGGCAATAAGGCCAGTCGCCATGAGCTACATCGTATCGCTTGCAACAGAGCAAGAGGTATTCCGGAACAACCTGTTCATAGGTGAGCTGTTCTTCTCTGGCACCATGCTACGTGACAAGAATGGTTATGCCTATTCGAGTGTTGTGCGCATGCAAAATAGTGAACTTTACAAAACAAGGATTTTACAGGCGCTGGAGGAAACGGTTGTAGAAAGCTTGCCATCTATCATCTGGACTGAATTGGCTGTTTTGCCAGTAGCCGTACATTCCACTGTGGTACGGGAAAAACATCCCCACGATGGCACAGATAACATCAACATCCCGCGCCTAACCTATACTATCCATTGGGATGGCCGACGCGCACAGGATAGCCAGTCAGAGGGTTATTATTTGCTACCGGTGGCTGAGTACTACTATGGGCACACCGGTGGGTGGTTTTATGGCCAGGAGTTTGGTTGTGGAGCGGGCGGACGACTGGCCCTACAGGCTTACGTTTTTGATGGGCGTACGGGGCAAACTGTCTTCCGCTTCCGCACCGAAAAAAAGGCACTCGCAGAGTACGACTTCCGTTCCAACTCGCATAAGATGTCAGCGACATTGGCCGGGCTCGAAAAGGCTGCGCTCGGCGAATTGGCTAAGGAATTGAAAAAATTATGAGAATTTTCACAAAATTTGCTTTAGTAGCTTTGCTTTTTAGTCCAATGGCGCTGGCGGCAAATGAAGACAGTGAAGAACTGTCTGCATTTCCGGGTGCGTTGGGCCTGTTCTCTGGAGATGTTTCTGAAAAAAAGGCCGTTCAAGAACCTTATTTTTGGGAACCGGCTTACCTGCAACCGGCGATTTTTGAGGAATCGCCCTTTGGGGTTTTTGCTGTTGGTAGTCTGCGGGTTACACCCAAAACCACAGGCAAGTATACATTACTCTATGGTGGAGAAGTCGGGATGACCACGGATTTCAAGAATTACTTAGTTCTAAGTTTTTTCATGACCGACAACGCCCCAGAGTCAAGCACCATTCCAGGCCTATTCAGATTCAGAGGTGCCGAATCACGCGTTGAAAATATTATATGGGGGGGCATTGCTTACGAAAACCGGCTATTTTCAATCTTGTTGCTACGCGCAGGTGTTTCATGGCGGCATGAGCGATCTTCTGTCTCTTACCGGTACTACATTTCTCCACAGATTCCAGGCATTCCTAAGGAATATGGCTCAGGACGTGACTACAGAGCCGTGGAAAATGCATTCAACATGGAATTGGGTGGGGGATTTAATGTGGATGTCTCGGCGCTGAAACTACGCCTGTTGGCAGTTTACCACCACGCTGTCTATGGCACAGCACAGGGATTGCGCAGCAATTTTTCCCTAAACGGGATCAACATACAACTGGCTCTGGGGGTCAATTTATGAGAAAGCAAGAATCGAAAGTGGTAGCGGTGGCGGCGTTTATCATCTTGGCGCACGCTTGCACCAATTTTCGCGACGGCAGACCCGAAGTTGTCGATGGAGTCTATGGTTCTCGAGTGGATCTGAGCGTGCAAAATACCATCACTGCCAGCAATGCACGGGTCCTTGCAAAACTCATTAGTCCCTCAACGCAGATTTTTACTGGTGTAGTGTCAGATGACTCAATACTTTATGGACAGCCTGCGATCATGAGCAGTGGGGCACTCCAGCGGACTTTTGATCGCGTTAGTTTTTCACGTATTCCGGATTATACCATTCTCTCTCGAGGCGATTATCGTTTTATCCCCTCTGGTACTTATTGGTTGTTTTTTTATTCGAGTAATTCAGCCACCTTTTCAACGCCCAAGGGAATACTAGGTATTGATCATTTTGCCAAAAAGCTTGTGACCATCAACGCGCCCCATGGAGAAAGTGGTTTGACGTTGATACCTGTTGGCAACCCAGACATCCAAAACGCGGCTGCAATGTTTACCCTTACTGTTAACGGGCTTGGGGCCTATAATGGCCAGTACCTGCGCTGTTACCTCCAATATGCAGAAATTAGCCCAACGCCACAGTTAGATATTTTTAGCTATTTTACGGAACAGGACATCTATCTTTATAGTGGATCATCCATCACCGCTGGGAGCATAATTATAAACCCTAACAACAAAATGCCCACTGGCACAGCACACCTCTTGTGTAATGTTGGGAGCTATAGCGACATTTCTAATTATTTCATGCGCTCAGGCACCACGTACTTTACCATAAGCTCGGTCAATATCACTAACGGGGGTTCTGATACGCGTACTGCGTCTGGTTTTGCCTCCGTGCCCTAAAAGTATATGTCGCTATCGCCTCTGTGATTCGGCGATGGCTTTGATGGTTTTCGCAGCAATATCCTCAGAGACAGTGAACAGAGAACTGTCGGCTCTGCTCAGGGCATTGACCTCACCCAGGTTGTTGCCCTTTTGGCAATCGAAAATCTCTGTCCGGATCTCAAGCTGGTTTTTATCTGCGCTTTTATAAAATCCAGCAATCACGATATCGATCGAGCGTTCACGGCATAGCTCTTGCAAAAATGCAGTACGCTGGTCTGTAGCGGCAAGCCGCATGGCAACGGATTTGATGTCCTGGAGAACAGCACGCCGGTATTCAAATCTTCCAGCCATAGCTGCGTCAACAGCCTCAGAGAGGCTTTCCGAAAGATAGTCGAAGTTTTTGTTTTTACTTAGGTTAGAATAGGGCAATACGCTGACACGTGCCAGCTCTTCTCCCGTTTTGCCTGCTGTTTTCAGGGCGATCGTTTCCACACTCTGTTTGTCCGGCAGGGTGTGGACGCCTTTGTAGGCGGCATATTGCGGCGCGCGCCAAGTTACACAACCCGAAACTGCCAGCAGCATAGGGTATAACTTATTGCCTTTCATATTCCAACCTTGAGGCTAAGTAGGCTAGCTGTATTTTTGCATCAATTAGTGCACGGTCGAGGCTGTTGAAAATCGCTGTTTTCGCATAGGGCGTATCGGCCGGTATCGGCCGTTCTCTGAAATCACTGTGGCCATAGTAAAGGCCATTGGGCACCTCGTACCGGCCCTCTACTGTGAAGACTTTGACAATCTTTCCTTGCAAATCCATGATGGCGACATCCAACGCCAATTCAGCATTTATTCGTTGGTAGGGCAAACCCAAAAGAGCCGGAATAACTGTGATTAAGCCCAGAAGCCACCCCCGTTCGTCCTTGACCTTGACTTCACGGACAATGACGCTGATATACCCTTTTCGGGTCTGTGCCGCGGGCACGCGCAGCCTGTTTAGGATCATTTCCCGCACACTCTCCCGGTAGTGCACATCGTAATGGGAGTCGGGAAAAGTGGCCTTCAGGCTGTCCGTATTGACAAACACCTCGTACCCGGCATACCGTGAATCGATTTCAACTATCTTTTGTAAGATGGCCTTGTCAAAGCCAGCACAACTGGTCAGGACGATGCTACATAGCGGATATAACCAGCGCACCCAGTGATTTTTTTTTTCGCCAGTAAAGCTGTACAGTAAAATCTGCCCATGCAAGTCCATTGCACTTCGTTTTGGAAAGTGAGCACTTCGTTTTGGAAAGTGAGGGGGTCTGCTCTTCGTAACTCCCAACGCTTGGTGCTGCAAACCGTCTGGACTGCCCCTATCAGGAAATGTAGAATTCCTATTTTCTACTGTTTTGTGCTATTTGTTTGGCGGTGTTGGGTGGTTTGGAGGGTGAAAAAAGCAAAAATTCTGTGTAAATGTACCCGGCAGCGCCCCACATTTTGACTTTCATATCGCAATTACTGAATGGCAGTCCCCGGTCTTCGGGATCCAGACCCTCCGCCCCCGGTAAAATACCATCCTCGGCAAGCATCAGCATCACGCAAATGAGATACGACACCGACCAACGCAAAGCAAAGGCGAGGCTATGCAGCGAGTTATACGTGCGCATATCCCAATAGACCTGCACAATAATGATGCCCTCGCTGCCATCGTTGTGGGTGCGGAGTTTTTGCCGGGATGGCTGGTGCCGGCGCAGGTAGCGCAGATAGAATGCTAAGTTTGCCATGACAAAACGGTAGTGTTTATGGCAAAGACCCTCCGCCGGCACTGGCAGCGAGATACTGGTTTTGCGTTTTTCGTCCATAGCCCCTCTATATATTAAATACCTAAAAAACGCGGAATTTTTTCAGTTTTTCAGAAAAATTTTTTGCCGGGCTGTGGCTTAAAGGGCTTTTACATAGAACTCAGTGTGCTGTACGGCTTGTGTTTTTTGATCCTTTGCTTGGGTGGTTACTTGGTGGCAGAACACCCAATTTAGTTTACCCTGTGTTTCAGCATGCAATTTTTACCTATATGCTACCTTTTTTCCGCTGCCGTTTTGCAGCGCTGCGCTATTTTAAAATATTGACTCTGCTTTCGACCGTGGTCCATGCCAACACCGATCTGCCGGAACCCCGTGAGCAGCAAATAACACTGCGGGGCAGTCGCGATAAAACCTATCGCATCGAGACAGAAAATTTCACTGTCGTTTTCGCCGAGCAGGGTGGACAAATCAAAGAATTCCGTAACCGCGATCCTCACTATCCCCGTCGCGACGGGGCCAACGTTGTCATTCCAGAGATGGAAATTTTCCTGGCACCCTATATCGGCACCACGGAGCCTGCGCAATACGCGGCCCAAAATCTCAAGGCGAGCATGGATGCAGCCTACCGTTTCAACACCACAGAAGATAGCGATAAAATCACGGTCACTGCGAATGCACCCATGCTCTTCGTTGCCGATGGCCGCAAGTTCGATGCGGTTTTCGTGAAAGAATTTGTCTTTCTCAAGAAAGCGCCTTATTTCAAATTTGCCCTCGAGATCCGCCCCAACGCCGCTTTCAAACTGCAAAACCTAATGCTCTATGCCCTTCCGATCATCGGGCCCGTGCCAGAGGGTAGTCCGGGAACGTTCCGTGACTACCACCACTATAGTGTGGGCGAAAAATTCGAGCTTGCCTACACGGGTTCTACCGGTGGCTTTGGTTGCGGCAGCTCACCCCCGGCAGAAAAAATCATCACCGGAGCTGCAGACTTTTTCGGCAGTTCATCGCGTTTTCTCATCCTTAACTTACAACCGCTATTTGCCACGCGCAGTTTGAGCATCACTCCTGAGCTCCGCCACGCGGAGACAAAAAAATTACTGCAGCCGCAGGCGTTGCACGTGAACTTAGGTGACGCTGTGCTGGCCAAGGATAAACCTGCGCGCTTTGAATTTTTGGGCTACATGGGTCCCAAAAAAGAAGAAAACCTGCACCCCGACGACAATGCGCGGCGCGTGCTGCCCGAGCTTGCTAAACTACACCGCAATTTATATAAATCTTTTGACTTTGGGATCACCGAGCCAATCCGCGACATCATTGTCTCCGCGCTCAACCTGCTTTATAAATTGATCCCAAACTACGGCATTGGCATCATCCTGATTGCGCTCTTGCTCAAGTTGCTTTTCTACCCGCTCAACCAACGCCAAGCAGAAGCGATGAAACGGCTGAGCGAACTGCAGCCCAAAATCCAAGAAATCAACGAGCGCTACAAAAATAACCCGGAAGAAAAACAACGCCGCATGGTCGAGCTTTACAAAACCCACAAGGTCAACCCGCTTTCGGGTTGCCTGCCGATGCTCATCCAATTACCAGTCTTCATTGCGATGTACTCAGCATTCTCGGACGCCTATGACCTGTGGCAATCGCCCTTCATTCCCGGCTGGATTCCAGATCTATCGCAACCTGACCTTGTCTATTCCTTGCCGGCACATTGGCCTTTGCTCGGTGGCTTCGGCATCCACCTGCTGCCGATCATCATGACGTTGACGCAATACTACCAGACAAAACTTACACCCACCTCCGGCGATGAAAACCAGCGCAAAGTCATGCTACTTTTGCCATTTCTACTACTTTTTATATTCTACTCATTGCCGGCTGGGGTGGTCTTGTACTGGACGGTGCAGAACATTCTTTCCATCGCACAGCAGCTTTACACTAATTATCGCACCACGCGTAGTCAGGCATCATAGGAGAGGTTGTTATGCAGATTCTAGAGATCCATGCCCCTGGTGAAAAAGAGGCGCTCGAACAGGCGTTGCGCTATTTAAATACCGACGCATCCCTGATCGAGCTCAGTGTGATCAAAAAAAGCAGCAGTGGTTTTCTGGGCTTTGGCCCAAAGAGCCTGGGTATTTACCATATCAACGCGATCCGTGGCAAGACGCCGCTGATGGTGATCATCCGTGGCGTGGTGGCCACCCTTTTGGGTTACATGGGCTATAGCGTGGTCGTCAAAGACTACCGCGAAATTGAGGAAGGCAAGTTGATGGTCGAACTCGAAAGCGCGCACGCCGGTTACATCATTGGCAAACACGGGCGCACGCTCGAGGCGTTGCAGTTTTTAACTAATCTAATCGTGGAAAAAATCACCGGTGAGCAGCCGAAAATCCTGCTCGACATCGAGAACTACCGCGAGCGCCGAGCGAAGCACTTGACCGAGGTGGCGCGCAAGATCGGCGAATATGTCGCGCGCACCGGCAAAAGCCGCTTGCTCGACCCACTCAATCCGTACGAGCGCCGGCTGGTGCACCTGGCGCTGCAGGATAACGAACACGTCAAAACGGAATCCGAAGGCAGTGGTACTTACAAGCGCATCCGTATTTTCCGGATCACCGAAGGGCCACCGCCAGCTTCTGAAGAAACTTTCATCGAAGAAAACATCGGCAACGTTGCCTTTGAAGCAGGGCAAGACCCCGAAGGCGCGGAGGATATTGACTTCACCAGCGAAGACGGACGCTGACTTTATCTGCGCTGCGGCCACAGCGCTTTCACCTGCCGCGCTGGCCGTTATTCGTGCGAGCGGCGGCGAACAGAAAAAAATATTTTCCTTACTCAAAGACCATTTCCAAACTAAACAGGGCAAAATCGCAAAAGAGCTGAAGCCGCGCGTCGCTTATTACGGTACAATTATCGATGGCGGTGAGATTATCGACGATGCGATTTTTACTCGCTTTGATGCACCAAAGTCTTTCACAGGAGAAGACGCTTTTGAAATCAGCTGCCATGGCAACCCACTGTTGGTGCGGCGGATATTGGCGCTACTTTACCGGCTCGGTTTCCGTGCAGCAGCGCCCGGGGAGTTCACCCGCCGCGCGTACTTGAACGGCAAACTCGGCCTCGACGCTGCACAGGCGATTGCTGAAATTGTGGCTGCGCGCAGCCAGGCCGAGCTTGAGGCGGCGCGGCGGCTACAATCCGGAGAATTCCGCAGGCAGCTTTTGGCGTTGCGCAGCGAATTGCTGAACCTGGTTGCCGACCTCAACGCTGAGCTCGATTTCAGCGACGAAGGAATTATCTTCCGCGCGCAAGAAGAAAAATTGCGTACACTCCATAACATAGCGACGCTGGCAAAAAAAATCGCCCAGGACGCTGCGCGCTTTGACAGCCTGCGTGACGGTGTGCGCATCGCGCTTGTGGGTGAACCCAACACGGGAAAGTCGTCTTTGCTCAACCGCCTTTTGGGTAAAGACCGTGCTTTGGTCAGCGCCATCCCCGGCACCACGCGCGATTATATTGAGGCAGAGTGGAGTTTGGCAGGGATTCCCGTGCGCTTTTATGATACTGCGGGCATCCGCGAAACCGAGGACGCATTAGAGAAAGCAGGCATCGAGCGCACGCAGGCACTGCTCAAAGAAGCACAGATTGTGATAGTGCTCCTCGATGGCTCGCTGCCCCCACGGGATCTGGCATTGCCGGAATTATCCACAAATAAGCTCATTGCAGTCAATAAATGCGACATCCTCCATCCGGCTTGGCACAATGCCGATTCTAATTTTAGTTTTATTTCCGCAAAAACCGGAGAGGGAATCCCTGCATTCCTCCAAAAATTAGAAGGAATAGTACAAGGTCTGCTGCCAGCGGAGGCACTTCCTCTATCCCCATGGCAGCAAAGCCAGCTTTTGGCCATTGCCCAGCTTCTTGAAAAGGCAGCAGAAACCATCGCTTGCGGGGAGTTGCCCGAAATTCCGACCACACTCACAGAGCAGGCATTGGCGAAGATTGCGGAACTCAGCGGTGAAATCACCAGCGAGGAAGTGTTAGGTCGGATTTTCAGCCGCTTTTGTATTGGGAAGTAGCCTTTCGCCAAAAATCGCTGTGCCAATGCGCACATGCGTCGCCCCTTCGGCAATTGCCCATGGAAAATCGTGCGACATCCCCATGGAAAGCCAGTTGGCGTAGGTCGGAAAAATCTTTTGCCCGGCGAGTTTTTCTGACAAACCGCGCAGCGTGGCAAAGGCACCACGGATGCGCTTTTCGTCGTTGGTATGCTCAGCCAGCGTCATCAGGCCGAGGACTTGGATCTGTGGCTTTTGGGCGATTTTATCCACTAAATCCCAGAACTGCTCGACTGCCACTCCTGACTTACTCGCCTCGCCGCTACAATTCACTTCAATGAGGCAGCGCACATTCGAAAAGCGCTGTGCGAGTTTTTCCACCAGTGAAAGCCGGTCGAGTGAATGCACGATAAAAGCAGGTTCTAAAAATTTTACCTTGTTGGTTTGCAACTGACCAATAAGGTGCCACTGGATATCCCAATGGTTGAGCGTGGCTTTTTTATCGCAGAGCTCTTTGATGCGGTTTTCACCGAAATCGCGGTGGCCAAGTTGGAAAAGCTCTTCAATAGCCGAAACGGGATGGGTTTTCGAAACGGCGATCAGGACCACCGAGTCTGGCTTCCGCCCTGCCTTGCGGCAGGCTTCGGCAATCTGCTCTTTGACTTTAAAGTAATTGTCGCTTAAGCTGCTCACGGCCCGGCATAGCCCGGAGTGGCCACAGTGCCGTCCGATGTGTCGTCGTTGGCCTTATAGGCAGAACGCACATTGGCCGAAGAGGTCCCATAATTGCTATCACCGGTCGAAGTGGTGGTCCAATCCGAAGCAGTGCAGGCCGAACTGGTATAGGGCAAAGTTTTTAATACGGTGTCTAAGCGCATCGAGCGTTTGGGTGCATTCGCCCCGCCATTTTGCCCTTTGCTGCCCCACGACGAGGTGCAGCCAGTCAGCGAGTGGATTACGGTTCCAGAGGCATCTTTCAAAACCAGGTTGCGGCCGGAGTTGCTCAAAGAAAGTGAAGGGGTTATATAATTCAGATTAGTAAATGCCCTATCGTTGTATTTGCCAATGGTATAGACACCGCCTGCAGGGATGGTCGCACAAAGCGGCAACACCAAACTGCCTCCGCCACTGGCAGCACCTTCAATCTGCCAGCCAGAGATGTTGATCGCATTGCCACTGCGGTTATAAAGCTCAATGAATTCATCGCCGGTCTGTGCGTTGCCG
>JANWWX010000200.1 GCA_025057195.1 Leptospiraceae bacterium
TAGCGCCCTTTGAACAGGAATGAACCAAAAAGTGTGGTGATGAACGAGGTATTCCGCAGCGAGGAGAAGGCAGCCCCCTGGGTGGCACCGCTGGTGTTGAGGCCGAAATAGCCTTGGCCGTTGCCGAACGAGGTGGTATTGGAGTTCTTGGTGTCTTGGTAGTAAAGCCGCTGCGTAAAGAGAAAGCCCCAGGTTTTTCCTACCTTGTCAAATTCGTAACGCAGTTTGCCAAACTCCATTCCGATCGAGAAGTCGTAAATGGCAAAAAAATGGCCCACAGCATCCCCGCCGGATGGTGGCTGGTATTCTGTAATGTAGGCCTCATCGATGACCACTCGCAAGATCAGTTCTGTGAACGGACCTTTGCTAATGGGTTGTTTCTCATCGATGACGCTGCCCAGCGATAGCCGCAAATTGTGCCGGTACTCAAGGTCAACCCTGGCCACATCCAACGAGTTGTGGCGCGGTGCAGAGATGGCGTCACGGAACAAATAGCGCGGATATACCTTGAGTACAAAGTAAGTTAACTCGTCACGTCCGCCAAAAAAGAGGCCGAATTTGGAATCTGATAGGCTTGAGTATTCTGTGTTCAGCAAGTAGGTGGTGTTCTGGCCAGGAATATTACGGTCAGCACTAATCTGGCTAAAGAGCAGGCCGCCCCCCATGAAAAAATATTTAAAATTGTACTGCAACTCCAATCTTTGTGATCCAGAATAAAACGCCGGTTGCAGCACACCAAAGTACGGCGATTGCGCATTCATGCGCAGCGTGAGCTCGCGCAGGGGGTTGAATTCCGCATAAGCCCCCACCGGTACCACCAGTAGGCCAGGAGTACGGTACAGGCTAACTGCGGTCGCCTGTTTGTTGACGACACCTATCGCCGAGGCAAAAAATCCTACCTCGGCAATGACCTCTGGCCGTGCTTCGCAATTGGGGTTGGTGGTGGGATCGCCACTCAAATCGTTGCGTGCATCATAGAGTTTCTGTTCCGCCAATTTTGCATAGGCGTCCGGCAACCACTTTTGCACAGCTGTGTTACGTGGATCCAATTTTAGCACAGTCTCACCCGAAAAGACCGCATCTTTATAGAGCCCCATTTCGTATTGGAGTTTGCCCAGGCTCTGCCATGAAACGACCTGTTGCGGATTGCGAGCCACTGCTTTCTGGTAATTCTCAAGGGCCTTATTTTTGTCCCCAGCAAGTTCATAGGTGTAGGCAATGTTATGGTACGAGCGCGCAGCGCGGGTGTCATCCAGTATGATCGCCTTCTGGAAGCGCTCCGCAGCCTCCTGATAGCGGGTGTCGTTCGAGAGTTCAATACCCTCCCAGTTGAGCCGGTCGACCTCGGCGGCAAGCTGCTTGCTGCTGGTTTTTTGTGGTTGTGCCAAGAGCACCGATGGCCGCAAAAGCGGTAGAAATAGAACCAGTTTCACTAAATTCCGTGCCATGTACTACTATGAGACGCCCGCTCCCGCCAAGTATCGACCAATTTTCTGTAAATTTTTAATCGGCTTTTTTGCCTTCAGTCCGCAGCCGTGCCATGCCGGCGGAAAATTGCTGCAGCTTCCCAACCAGAGCCTCGATGCCTTGGCGGGTGGCGCTATCCACACCCGTAAGGTAGTTTTGCAATTCCCGGCTTGTTGCTGCCGCCTGCTGTCCATACTCACTAATTTTCTTTAAGGTATGCTCGAGCAAGTCGTGGGTCTCGTCATTAAAACCCGCTGCTCTTTTATTTAGGGTCTCTTGGCGTAGCTTTTCGAGATCTTTTTCAAGGACACTCAGCGCATAACGCAGCTCCTCAGTGACAGAGATCATCGAGTGGATACCCATGCGCAGGACTTTTTTTATCAGCTCTTCCATGGCAATTGGGTCAGCGCCGCATCTCCTGTTCCGCAGCGGCAAGGTCTGGCATCACTTCAAAAATGGACAGCAAACGTGTCACTTCAAAAATGCTGCGGATCTGCTTGTTGAGACCACATAGGATTACCCGCGAATTTTCCTGTCGCCGTGCCATCGAGACAAAGCTGACAAGTATGCCGATCCCTGAGGAATCAATATAAGAAAGATTGGTCAGATCAATGATGAACCGGCGGATACCCCCTTCGAATTTTTTCACCAAGGCGTTACGCAGTTCCGGTGCCGTGAACATATTGAGGTCCCCTGACACAAGTAAAATGCTATACCCCTCAGCGTCCTGAATGGTATAGCTCAGGCTACGGTCTGTTGGCACCGCCACAAGCACATGCTGAAGGACAGATTAGCCGGTCAAGCGGATGGCAATGGTTTTTAAGCACTCGGCGGTGCTGATACCTTAAAATACTTGACCCGATGCGCGCACTGCAGCCTGTGCTGCCGGGCACATGGGCATCCAGCCTCTCAAACAACTTGACCACACAGTAACGGAGTTGCCGCGCGGCGGCTACCTGGTGCAGACTCCTGCGGGATACTTCCAATTTGGTGCCCCGCCGGAAACCATCAAAGACACGATGTTTTTACCCGAAGGGGTACCCAAAGTCTTTGTCCTGCCCCGGCAATTTTTCAACTGGCGTAAAGGCATCAGTGTGGCGGAGCTCGAATTTCCCATTTATTATAATTTTTTCTTAAGGAAACAAAAGACCATCCTTATTTGTAACGAAGAGCAATTCCGCCGCTTTAAGATAGTCTTCAACGAGGCAGTGTTCG
>JANWWX010000201.1 GCA_025057195.1 Leptospiraceae bacterium
TGGTTTGGTGAATCGTACGAAAGCCTGCAGCACCTACTGCTCGGCTCGCTGCGTGCAGTGGAGCTGCGCATCCCGATCGTGCGCGCCACCAATTCGGGCATCACCGCCTACATCTCTGCCACCGGTGAGGTTTCCGGCACCACTGGGCTTTTTGAGCGGACCAATCGGATCTATGCCGTGCCGGTGCTGCCGCGCTGGCGGAGTGTCTATGCCCTGTGCGGCAACTGGCCGATTGTGCTATTTTGTGCCGTGGTGGCTATCATACTCCTTTTCAGGATGCAACATCAGCTCCGCCATTAGCCTTCTGCAATTACCATAGCCGGGTTACGCACCGCTTTTGTCGATTTTACGCTTTTCGCACAACGACCGTTTTACAAGGTCGGCCATGGCGGTCAGCACAGAGGAAGTGAGGCGTATTGCTGCCTTAGCTAAACTATGCCCTGAAGGTGCAGAACTCGAAAAACTCGCACACGATTTCAACGGCATTTTGGAATTTGTTAGCCAGATTAAAGAAGTCAACACCGAAGGCATTCAACCACTCGACCATCCCCTCGGCCACCAGGCATTTTGGCGGGATGATGCCACCGAGCCCTCCATTGCACAGGACGATATCCGGGCCTTTGCGCCGCGCTTTGAGGCAGGGTTTTTTGTTGTGCCCCGGGTGATTGAAACCGAGGACTAACTGCAGCACTCGGAAGAATTCACCGAATACCAGAAATTCCTCATCTCTGACCAGAGGGACCGGCTTGTCCCAGCAACCCTCTACACCAGTGTGCTGGCACGCGAGCAGCGCAACGCCATCAATGTACTGGATTTTGGCTGCGGTTATGGCTATGTAGCGTTGCACCTGGCCGGACTACAACACCCACAGGTGCGGGTCTATGCCTGCGACTGCGACGAAGAATGCCTTGATGTGCTTTGGGGCCGCATTGCCCAGCGCCAGCTCAACAACGTTACCGCATTCCATCTCCCCAATTATTCCCAGATCTACTTGCCGGCCTGGCTGCCGACGTTCGACTATGTTTTTTGCTCGTTCAGCATGTCTGCGCTGGAGCACCCTGACATTGCGCTGCCGCAGTTGGTGCAGCAAATGGCACCAGGGACGCAATTTTTCCTCGTCGATTGGGATCCTGAAAAATCACACCCACAGCTTGACATCTTTGTGCCACCAGCCAAGCGCATCCTTGCCGCCGATTTCCGCCACTTGATCAAATATAGCGGCCTGCACATCGATGCTGAGGAAACAGGAAAAAACGTGTACTACCATTTCCGTGCGCACAAGCCTGGTCCGTCAAACCGGGGTTAATCAAACCAAGGTCGATTCTTCCCTCAGCACGGTGGTTGTCCCATTGCTCTGCGCGCGGCAGAGCATGAGGTAAAGCTCCGCGATCTTGTCAGCGGGAAAAATGTAGAGGGCTTTGTTGAAAAGCTCCTCGGCCCGCGAATATTCTTGATTCCAGTAGTGGTGGATGCCACGCTCAAAAATACCTTTGCTCAGCCGCAATGCCTCGCAGTCTTCTCCGCTACGTGCCCGGATGATTTCAAAAACGGTGACCAGCTGCTTTTTACCCCTAAGGCGCACCTGCCCGATCAAGCGATAATCTTCGTCGGCAAGGCAGTTAAGCTGCTGGAAAAATTTTTCGCTCACGATCACCGGTGCCTCAAACCGCCTTGACATTTCCTGCAGGCGGGCCGCCAGGTTGACAGTATCCGAGACCACGGTGACATCGATTCGTTCGGCTTCGCCTAAGGTGCCCATGGCTACTTTACCATAGCTGATGCCCACACCAATCGCCAGCGGTGCATAACCAGCCACGCTCCGTAGCCGGTTATATTCTTGGATCTCCTGCATGATTTCTAATGTCGCCTGCATGGCATCGTCAGCTTTGTCTGGAAAAAGTGCCATGATGCCGTCTCCCATGTATTTATCAATAAAGCCATTGTTGCGGCGGATCACAGGCCCAACCCGGTTGAGATAGGCATTGAGGAAGTTGAATGTCTCTTGGCTTGTCATGGTCTCACCCATCGCGGTGAAATTGCGGATGTCAGCAAAAAGCACAGCCATCTCGAGCTCCCGTTGGGTGCCAGCCGTAATCTCCGAAATGTCAGTGTAACCCAAAAGGCGCAAAGCGGAATCGGGCACAAAGCGGGTCATGCTGCGGTTAATCCTCTGCGTGCGAGCTGAGAGCTCCCGCTCTTTGCGATAGGCATCGGCGAACCGGATGGCCAGGATCGCCGATTGGCCAAAAAGGAATACCAATATGCCAACTGGCAGGATGTAGGAGGCTTGGAAGCGATTATTGGCAATGATGTCGTTGATGGCTGCGGCCACGAGTGCCAGCGTGCCAATGGTGAAGGGAATTCCACCCAACCTGCGGCGGCGCAGAACCAATGCCATGCCATAAAGGATCCAAACGGCACTGGCGAGGATTATCGCATGCATCCAGCGCAGGTACAGGGCAAAGACGATCGGGGGGGTGAAAAGCAAGTGGATCAGGAATAAAAGGCTAACACCGACTATACCATACATCACCCAGCGGTTGTATTCTTGCGGATAGACAGTGTGCACGAACCAAGCAAACGCCGGCACAGAGAGGTAAATCGATGCATACTCGATCCGTATCTGGGTTGCCCACGGCATGGCGATGTATTC
>JANWWX010000202.1 GCA_025057195.1 Leptospiraceae bacterium
GAAAACGCGTGGTTCAACATGTTCCGCAAATCGGCAAAGCTGATCACGGGCAATGTCTTGGCCGAACCGCTGATGCAGCTGGTCAATTTTACGCTTTCGACCGCTGTAGGCAGCATTGACCTCAACAAATTTTTCACATTCCTCAATAGCATTTCAGCCTCAATCCGCGCGGTATCGTTTGACGTGACCTACCGGCTGCCCACACTCAAAGAATTCATCGGCTACGAGCAGATCACCCCACCTGAGTGGTACTTTATGATGGAGGATGTCTTCTGTGAGGAGTCGATTTTGGTCATCAGCCAGTTTTTGCGTTCGCTCATCGACGGCGACAATTTCATGTCGATAGACCGTAAAATCAACTACACTTTAGAATGCAACGAGTTAGAAATACCGCACTTCACGGTCATCGGCACGCTCGATGAAATTGCCCCACCCGATACGGTGCGCCAGGGCCACCTTGCCGGCAAGTCGCCTAAAAACCGCGTTGCAGAATACCGCCAAGGGCATTTGGGCATCATCACGCACCCTGAGACAGTGCGCCAAATTGCTGCCGATACCGATGAATGGATCCGTTCACTGCCAGTGAACTATATTAGTTAGTCTTTACAAGTTTAGCTTGTGGGGCGGATGAGCAAAGTAAACTCCCCCTTTTTCCCATCAGCCCATTTTATAGCATCCTCCACTTTGCCCCAGAAAAATTCCTCGTGCGTTTTGGTCATCTCGCGGCCAATCAGGATCTCGGCGTTGGGAAACACACTTGCGATGTCGGCGAGGCACTGCCGCAGCCGGTGCACCGATTCATAAAGGGCGATGCTGCCAGTGAAGTGGCTATAATGCTGTAGCGTGTTCTGCCTGCGCCCAGGTTTGGGCGAAAGGAAACCCAAAAAAAGCAATGGTTCGGTTGCAAAAGGCGCAATACTCAAAAGCGCCGTTAACGCCGATGGCCCAGGCACGGGCACCACAGCGATATTATCGACATAGCACTGGCGCAGGAGGTGCACTCCCGGATCAGAAACATGTGGGGTCCCGGCATCACTAACCAACGCCACATCGTTTCCCTCTTTAAGTAGGGCTATGAGTCCAGCGGCACTGTTTTTTTCGTTGAACGCGTTGTGGACCAAAAGCCGGGCATTGCTGTGAAGGCCGGCGCGGCGAAAAAGTTCTCTCAGCTTGCGCGTATCCTCACAGGCAATGAAGCCGATTTGCTGTAGGATTTCCCGTGCACGGTTGCTCAGATCTGCCACATTGCCCAAAGGCAACGCCACGACGTAGAGGGTGCCTGCGCTGCGGTGTTGCGGCATTCAGCCAGTTTTGGCCTGAAGGGATTTGCTTGGCTTTTTGCGCAACGGTGCCCAGCGCTCGTACTCACGCAGCGCCTGCCAAGTGGCAGTGTAATCATTGCGCGCATTCCATACCACAAAGCCGTCGGCGCCCCCATCTTCAGCAGCATAAAATTGCTTGAGGATATACTGGGGCAAAGATAGGCCACTGGCTTTGATTTGCATGGCAAAACCCTGAATGTATGGGATGATGCGCGTGTGCGGGATACGCTCTTTGGATTTTTCGACGCCCTCTTTGACCGTGCGGTATGGATTGCGGATGCGCTCTAAATCCCCATAGTAGTGTGAAGGATAGACCATCGGATAGAGGTTGTGCACGTACCGGCCGAAGATTTCCAGTTTCTGGCCGATCGGGTCGTCATTATTGAGCGTGATGCGGCCGAAGACATCTGCCCCCAGCTCGACACCCAGCGTGTCGGCGAGCGCGCGCGCCTTTTCCAAGACCCCGGCAATCTGTTGGTATTTGAATTTTAGCGGGAGCTGGCGCTGTGCTGGCTCGTCGGCATAGCGGATGTAGTCGAGTTGGATCTCCTGGAAACCGATTGCAGCCGCACGGCGGGCAGCGGCAAAAATTTTCTCCAAATGCTGCGGCTCGGGTTGGCGTAGTTTCAAGCCGAAATCGAAGCAGACAATGCGTGCAATGGGATAAAACCCCGCAGATTTGATCCTGGCTAACTGGCGAAAGCCCAAAGGTGTTCCCTGTGCGTCAATGACTAATGTGTTGAGCCCATATTTTTTGCCCATCTCCACCATGCGTGCCAGCCGTCGGCTATCGGCAGCCGTGGCATTGGTGAGGTATATGCCGCGGATAAATTCGGGGCGTGCTATTGCAAGCAATGCCTGCTTTTTTTCTTCCTCCGGACTTGTGGCCATGTCCAAGGGATTGTTCGCCGCTGCTCCTTGCTGTAAGTTTTTATCTTTAGAGTTGCTGTCAGAAACTGCGGCTTTTTCCCCTGGTGTGGTGATGACCTCAGGTTGCGCTGTGGCCTGGTGACAACTGAAACTGAGGAAAACTGCCAAAAAGATACTGTTTATAGCTAAAACAATGCCCCGACCGCGCATAAATTTCATGGTTATTCTCGGCATCTGGTTGGTGGTATTTGAGCGCAAAGCAAACAGAGTTTCAAAAATGCGGTGTCAATTGTTAACCATCAAGCAATGGTTGCTGCACCAAACCTATGGTCATTTAGAATCCAAAAGCCACTAAACACACCAATCCTATTGCTATGTTGCGATCCAGCGACAAAATCCCGTTTTCTATCGCTTCGTGTTGCCTGCTGTGGTGGCAGAGGGAGGTTTTAATGAGGAAAAT
>JANWWX010000203.1 GCA_025057195.1 Leptospiraceae bacterium
ATGCGCTCCCTACCTAAAAAATGCTCGCGCCTTAGCCAGACTTGAATAACAATTCGAAGGGGATTGCCGCTAAGTGTGGCCTGGCATAGATTTTGTGTTGGAAGATCGGGCGGAGCTCTTCGTCAGCAAATTGCTTTCCAGCCTGTTTTTGCAGCATCCGGGAAAGCCGCCAGGCATCCCCAGTTTCTTTTTGGCGGAGTATGGAGACAAAATGGCCTGGATAAATCTCCACTGTGAAGTCATTTTTGTCCAAAATTTGTTGCCAAGCCTTGCGGCTGAAGTCCCGCACAGCGGTGGCATGGCTATCACCGTACAAGTTATGCAGACGCTGGTAATTGGCGATGTCGGTGACCACCACGGCATAAGGTTGTGCCTTTTGGCGGAGCTCCAGTTCACACTGCTCTAAAACGCTGCGGATTGCAGCAACCGGATTTTCGGTGGGCGCAATGCCAGGACTTTCGGCCAATTGGTGTAGGACATAGTTCTGCACCATGGCGCCAAGCACTGGTAGGAATTCGCGGTTTTGGGTTTGGCAAAAGGCCAATGCTGCGATCTCGCCCCGGTGTTCTACCAAAAAGGCGTGCACAGTGCGGAATTGGCTCAAGAAACCGAGCGACTCGGAAAGCTCCCAGTCTTTTGGGGCGAATTCACGCTGGCCGGCACGCAACTTTTCCAGGATTGGCTCCGATAGCGCAAGCTCCAAGTTGTTGACGTTTTCCGCAGGAAATCCAGCAGAAAACACTGTGCGCAGGAAGAAATCTTGGCGTAGCAGGATGAGTAAGCAAGTTCTGGGAAAATGCTTTTTGAGGTGGCGATCCCAAGTTTCGCCTCGCGGGGCGTTGGCTGGCAACTTGCCCAGCTCGGAGCAGAATTCGGTGAGGTATTGTTGTGCCAACTCGAGTTTTTCTAATTGTTGCTTTTTGCGCTCTGCATCGGCCAGGAGGCGGAGCTGTCCTTCCATGGCACCCAGCATTTCCCCGCAGATTTTCAAATAAAGAAGATCGTCTTCCGGAAAGCGGCTTTTACCCTCTGGCGGATTGATTGCAATGACACCGCGCAGTTCCTCGTAACGGAAAACCGGCACCGCGTAGCGGATGTTGTGCGCGCTGAAAATACGCCCTTCGTTTTCTGGCATCTCTGCGATCGCGTCTTCGAGCCACAATGGGCGCCGCACTTCCCGTAGCATCCGGCAGAGCCTGCCAGTTGCCGAAAACGAATAGTCTTGCGGCAGGGCATAGCCCGTGGCATGCACCAGCTGCATTCGACCATCGTCTTCCATGAAAATCGCAATGTACTTGGTGCCCAATTGGGCCAAGAGAGAATAGGCAATCAGTGGCCATAATTCTTGGGCAGATCGGACCGAGCCAAATTCTTTATAGATTTCAATTAGATTAAGGATTGCATCGAGTAGATTTTTTTGTTCGCCAGGAGCAGAGGGTGTCGGGGTTCCTGTTTTGGACGGCGCTATTTCCGGCGTAAAGTTGGTTGCAACAGCGGTTGCAGGAGTAGTTGTGGTGCCTGCCGGTTGGCTATCCGGCGCTGGAGTTTGCTGTTGCGATCGTGCAGGCTCTGGGCGTAGCTCGAGCCCTAAATCGATACCCTCTTCAGCCTGCTTTTTTTTGGCAAATTCGCTGGCGCGTTCGCGCAGTCCCATGCATCAGAGGCCCAGCTTTTCCATGATCTTTTGGTAAAGCTTAAAATACTCAGACTGTGCGAATTTTTCGATCACATCGTCGGGCAACTCACCGAGCAGGCTATCGAGGTAGCTCATGACAGAACGCAATTCCTCCGTATCAGGAAGATCGGATTTTGTGGCAGTCGATTCTACCTCTGGCACCAGGGTGGCGTTTTCGATGTCTTCCTCAAATACTGTTTCTGGCTTTTGTGTTTGTTCTTCGAGAGGAGGTTCACTGCCGGCATCGAGGGGTGACAGCGGCACCATGTGGGTTTCCGGAGTGACCTCTTGGGCCTCGGCAGCAATGCCATCCAATTCTTCCGGCGAGAGGGCGATAGGCTCTTCGTCTTGTCCGCTGGCACTGGCTTCACTGCCCGACGTATCCATCGCATCCACATCGGCATAGCGTTCGTCGGCACCATCGGGGATGGGGGGGGTAGCGGATTCCGTCGGCTCTGGCGTGGCGTCCGCTAAAATGCCGTCCAACTCTTCGGGGGACAGTGTGATTGGCTCATCCTCATCGGAATCGCTGGCAAAAAAGTCCTCAGTGGCTTCTTTAACTGTGCTATCTTCCGCTGTGATTAACTGTCGATCACTTCCGCCGGAGCTTGGAGATTCCGGAGTAGGCAAAGCCTCCCCGGGGCTGCTTTCTGCTGTCGGTTCCGGTGCTTCAACCGCATCGGCCAGAATACCTTCGAGTTCTTCCCCCGAAAGGGTAATCGGTTCATCCTCATCGCTGGCAAAGAAGTCTGGCTCTGCAGTGCTCTGTGGTGTTTCGGTAGGTGGGAATTCTGGAGCCTCCACAGCGTCGGCTAAGATGCCATCCAGCTCATCGCCCGAAAGAGTAATCGATTCCTCGTCTTCGACTGCGCGGGATGGTTCTGGAGGCGGGGTTGTCAGGACCATCTCGTCACTTTCTGCAGGTACCTCTTCTGTCGAGGAGTCCAAGATACCATCCAACTCCT
>JANWWX010000204.1 GCA_025057195.1 Leptospiraceae bacterium
TTTGCGCCAGTTGGACTGCGCGCTCGCGGGTGGCCGCGGTCGAGGCAGAGCGGAATTCGTTGAGCGCAAAGCGCACATAAACTAAAGCGACCGAGGCCGTGAGCGAGAGGATGAGTGTTGTCACAATTAGGATCACCGCACCGCGGCGTTTTAGCAGGGTGTGCCTCATTCAGCGAGGTACTCCTCCAGGCGCGAACGGTATGCCTGGCGTGGGATGCAGCCGAACGCGGCATGGAAGAGTGCCAGCCGCACTTCTTCAAAAATAAAAGGGGCTGCTGCCTTTTTCATCGAGCGCGCAAGTTCCACCGTGATGACCGGAATGCCATTTTCCCGACCGTAGGTGCCGAGCGAACCCGGTGTGGGATAGCCGACGTCTTCCCCCAAGGGATAGTCCGAAAGCTTGGCAAAGGGCTCGGCCAGTTTGCGGTATTCCCGATCGGCCAAAATGACACGGAAAGGTTGGTGCAGGTTATAGATGATCATGGGGGGATAGCGGTCGAGCAGGCGCAAAAATGCGCGCGTTTCCGGAGCCTGCGGGTTTTCTTTAGCCCCGTCCTTGGTCGGAAAGTCGCGGTTGAGGTCAATATCCTCTGCGGACAGCCGTTTCTTCTTTTTGTAACCATCCGGATTGTAAAGAGGGATGATCAAGATGCGCCGCTCGTTGCGGTAGTCTCGGCTCAGTTGCCGCACCTCACGCAGAAAATATTCTAGCACACGCGTGGTGTTGCGCTCATCACCGTGCTGCGCGGCAATAAGGTAAACATTTTCTGCCTCGTCGCGGCTTTCAGGTTCTGGCTCGATGATAAAAACTTCCAGCGGACGGTTTTGCGCCGACTTGCCATAGCGGTATTTACGCGGGACGATTTTCTTTTTGCCTTCTGCCTCCACACTGCAGGTAAGATTTTCGACGAGCTTTTGCCAGGCTCCAGTAGAGAGGTATGGTCTTTCCCCCGCACGTGAGGCGCAGCAGCAAAAGAGGAATACAGAAAGGATACGTATCACTGCAGAGAATCCCGCAGGTCCTTCATGATATTTTTTTGCATCGCCTCGTTGGTGCCACCACCGATCGAAAGTAGGATCGCGTCGCGCAGCAGTTTTTCCACTGGGTATTCGCGCGTATAGCCATAGCCGCCGAAGACCTGGATTGCAGACCGCGCCACAAATTCTGCCATCTGTGTTGCGGAGAGTTTGGCCGCCGCCGCCGAAAGGCTTTCGCGCCGGTCCGGGCGCACACGCAGCGCAGTCTCATAGACGAGCGCGCGGCTGGCACGGTAGCGTGCGTATGACTCGGCGATGAGTTGCTGGATCTGGCCAAATTCAGACAGGTATTTGCCAAAAGCCTTGCGTTCGCGCGAGGCATAGCGCACCATTTCATCAATTGCCCGCCGCGCGATCCCCAGCGACATCGCAGCCAATGTCAGTCGCTCGATTTCTAAATTGCGCATCATGTGCAAAAGCGCACCATTTTCCTCACCGATGCGGTTTTCTTCAGGCACCTCGACGTCTTCAAAAATGAGCTGGCAGGTTGGCGACTGCTTCATTCCCATTTTTATTTCTTTCTTGCCGACGCTAAAACCCTTGAAGTCGCGCTCGACGACAAAACTGGAAATGCCTGTGCGGCTCGTCTTGTCGGTGCGGGCATAGACAATAAAATAGCTGCCACAGTTACCATTGGTGATCCATTGTTTGACGCCATTCAAAATATAGCGATCTCCTTTTTTTTCGGCAAAGGTGGTCATGCCCAAAACGTCGGTGCCAGCGCCGGGTTCTGACATCGCCATGCCGGCCAGTGCGCGGCCGTCCAAAACAGGCGGTAGGTATTTCGCATGCAGTGCTGGCTGGGCTGAATAGTAGAGGTTATTGACAAAGAGCACCTCGTGCGCAAGGTAGCTCAGCGTAAAGGCCGGATCGGCTGCGGCAAATTCCTCGTGCACAATGACCGATGCAGTGGCGTCAAGCCCATGCCCCCCCACTTGTTCTGGAATGGTGATGCCAAAAAGGTTGTATTCACTGCCCATGCGGCGCAGCAAACTTTCGTTGAGCGTCTCTTTTTCGTCATATTCTTTTGCCTGTGGTTCGAGCACGCCACGTGCCAAATCCTGCGCTAGCTTACGCAATGCACTATGGCTTTCTGTCGGTTCATAAAGATTGAACATGGGTAGAACATCCAAAAGCGTTTTAAGCTGAAAAGCTAAAGAAACCCATACCGGATAAGCGAACACAAATATGATTTCGGGATAAAAACCGCAAGCACACAGAACTGGCGCCAAAAATAGTTATTAAGATAAAACTGGTTTTACGGCACACGACAATCCTTAATCCGGCTCCATGCAGCTATCCCTAGCACAACGCATTGCCTTTGGCGGACTCTGCCTGATGGCAGCAGGACTTTCATTTTCAATATCTATCGCACAGCTTGGTCTGGGGATCGCACTGCTCGCCTTTTTGGCCGGATTTTTCGCCAAAAGCATGTTGCGCGAAAAGTTGGCCGGGGCTTTCGGGCTCAAAGTGCTTTATGTTTTTTTTGTGCTGTGGGCGCTGTGGCGGCTTTTCCATGTCGTGATTTCGCCGACACCGCTTGCGGAGCTGCGCGAGGCGCGCGAAGTTTGGCTCATGCTCATCCCACTTTTTATTTGGC
>JANWWX010000205.1 GCA_025057195.1 Leptospiraceae bacterium
TCGCGGATTTTAGCCTGCGCGATAGGGAACTGGCTAAGCAGATTTTTCCCCCCTTACAGGAAAATTTTTTGCTGGTTAATGAATTCCTCCAAAATCGGCAGTGGGACACGGACAAGCTGGATCAACGACTCAAATTCTGTGTGTTTATCGGCTTCTGCGACAGCAATTTTTTCCTGCAACTGGATTTCAGCGGTGTCATCAATAATGGTGACCAAGAGACGGGCAATCTCTCCCTCTGGGGAAAATATTGGTCTGAAGAAAAAACGAAGATGCTTCTTTTCTCCGCGCAAGTTGGTGATCGTGATCCGCTGTAAGGGATTCGCACGTTCGAGCATGGTGGGGCTGATGTCTTTGCCAGAGCGAAAAAAAACCTCAAGGTATTGCGCCACCGCCTTGCCCAAGTTTTCGTCAGTAAAAAGTGTGGTAAAAAGCTGCCCAGCCAGTTCGTTTGCACCAAAAATATTCGCTGTCGCAGCCGAAAATTCTGGTTGAATGATGCCGTTGCGGTCAAGGGTCAATACACCCTGGTCCAGCGCGGACAGGATTGCGGCAATCTCTTGGGTGCGTGACTGGATGCGTTTTTCTATATGGGTGGCATATTCCCCGAGTTCGTGTGCCAATAAATTGATCGCCTCTGCCAGGTCTGCCAATTCATCGTGGCTTTGCACTGCTATCCTTACGGAAAAATCGCGCTGGCCGATCCGGAGCGCTGCCAATTGTATTTCTTCTAGTGGCCTGAGCAAAAGTTTGCTGACGGCATAGGCGACAGCAATCGAAATCAACAACACCCCGACCATGATGTAATAGCCAATTACTTTAATGCGGAAAAGCGCGTCAAATTCCCCCGCTACGGAAAAATCGATGATCAGCAAAGCGATCACAATCCCTGCGGCATTTTTCACCGGTGTGTAGCCAGTAATGAAGACACTTGAGGCTTGGTCGCGGTAACCACTAGTGAGCGCCAATTCTCCCGATAGCGCTTTCTGCAAAGCCTTTTCCCCAGTTCCGTTAAAGATATCACCTATTTGGTAAATTTTTTCTTCAGGATCGATTTTACCGTTGCCGTTGCGATCTATCTCCTGCACTTCGTCGCTAGCAAGAACGCGCAAGTGGAATGGCGCCAGCGCATGCAGTTGTGCGCCTGCCAACCACACACGGCGGATTTGCGGCTCCACATCGGGCAGGCTAATTGCGAGAAGGGGACTATCAAAAACTGCCGCACGGCTCGAAGCCTGGCGCAGGCGACGCAATTTTTGCATCACAGCCTGGTGGCTGCTCATGCGCAAGATTGCCTGCTTTTCCTCATCGGTCAACGCTGACAGTGTGGCACCAGCAGTAGTGGCTTTGGTCGTGTGCAGTTTTATATCAAGCTGTTCTAAATAACGGATATCTTCTGGTGAAAGCAAAATCACTCCTAGTTTACCATAGTCATGGATGCGGTCTGACATCTGTTTCCAGACTAATTTACTTCCCAGGTGGTAAAATAGCACCAACCCGATCAGCGTTGCTAAAAAAGAAACCAGAAAGATGGCTGCACCCAGCCGGAAACGGAAACTGAAAAACCTACGTAGCATCAGACAAGAATCGCAGCACCAGCGGATGGAGATTTTGCTGGGCAGCCACAATCGATTTCCCCAGCACGGGGTCTTCACCCTTAAAGTCTGTGATGGTACCACCCGCCCCGCGGATAATCGGCACAAGCGCCATGATGTCCCAGGGATTCATGACTGGATCTAACATGATATCAGCATGGCCGGTGGCGAGTAGCAAATAGCCATAGCCATCCCCCCAGGTTCGCCAGAATTTCACTTCTGCGCAGAGCGCGTTGAAGCGGGCATGGGGGTGGTGTGCCGCGATATGGCGGGCATCAGTAACCAATAAAGTTGCCGCACGCAGGTCTTCACATACGCGCATGCGCGTTGGTTTGCCATTGAAAAAACATTGCGTGCCATTCCCCCAAACTAATTCATCCAAAATCGGCTGGTAGATCGCGCCGCATACGGGGGTGCCCCGGTGCAGCAAAGCTAACAGTGTGGTGAAAAGTGGCACTCCGGTGATAAAACTTTTGGTGCCGTCAATAGGATCGATTGTCCAGACGAATTCCGCTGCGCGCTGTGATTCCCCCTGCTCTTCCCCAATGATGCCATGGTCCGGGAACAACTTGCCGATGAGTTCACGTAGCCTGGATTCAATTTCCAAATCGGCCGCCGTCACTGGGGAGGAGTCTGCTTTGCTCTGCAGTGCCATCTCTGCAGCCGATTTTTTGAAATAGCGTGTGGCCACCTCCCGGCTGATCGCGGTTGCCTTGGGTAGCAATTCGAGGAAGATTGTTTCTGCGCCGCTCATGCTTTGCTGATCTCGTGTTCCTGAATACCTGGCATGCGGTGCGGCATCATTTCGCGGTCGTAATAAAGGAGCGTATAGGTACCATCGTCATGGACCGCGGCGATTTCTGCCATTGCCCCGGGCATGATGATGACGCCTTCAAAAATGTGTGGTGGTTTGTTGATTTTTACCTTATCACCGACTGCAAACTGCGCCATGGGTATGTTTAGCGTATAGGCACTGCCGGTAAAGAGTTTGCACTGTAATCCTTGGTTACGGCTTGCTAAGGATTTGACAACCTGTTGAGT
>JANWWX010000206.1 GCA_025057195.1 Leptospiraceae bacterium
GGTTTCATGGACAACGTGGTAAAAATGCTGGGCATACTCATCAACGACATGCGTGGCCCCAAGCAGATTGTGGGCAACATGGACGACATCGTCAAATTTGATTCTGAATTAGAAAAGGGCAAACGCCTCAATGGCAAGCCAGTCAAGCAGTGCATCATGGAGGCCTATTGCTACGCCACCGCGTTCCGCGAGCGCCTTGCCAACGGCGACCTGTTTCCGCTCACGCCCATGACCGATGAAGAAATGCAGGCAGCTTTTGGCCAAAGCCTCACCCAGCCAACTGAAGTCCCGGAAGCCCAAGCCATGGCACCGTGATGCGCGTACTTGGGGTCATTCCGGCGCGCTATGGCTCGACCCGCTTTCCCGGAAAGCCGTTGGCGACCATTGCCGGCAAACCCATGGTAGAACATGTCTATCGCAACGCCTGCTCTGTGAAAGTTTTAGAGCGGGTCGTCGTCGCCACTGACGATGAACGCATCGCTGTTGCCGTAAAAAATTTTGGCGGCGAATGTATCATGACCCGTGCTGACCACCCTTCGGGTTTTGACCGTGTTGTGGAGGTGGCAGCGCGTTTTCCCGACTACACGCATTATGCCAATATCCAAGGGGATGAACCGCTCTTGCCGAAAGAAAATATCACTGGCGCGCTCAGCCTTTTTACAGAGCATCCTGCTAATTGCCATATTGCCACTGCCGCGGTCCCTTTCCAAAGCATCACTGATTTCACCAACGAAAACATGGTCAAGGTCGTCTTGGCCTGCGATCACCGCGCGCTCTATTTTTCCCGCGCCGCAATTCCTTTCTATCGCCGCGGCAGTTTTTCTGGCCCTGTGCCTGCCCTAAAGCACCAAGGGCTTTACATCTACTCACGGGAGGCATTGCATAAAATGGCACACTTGCCCGTGGTGCCGCTTGAAGAGGCAGAGGGTTTAGAACAATTGCGCTTTTTGTACCATGGTTTTAATATCTATGTCTTTGTCGGCGAAAAGGATTCCCCTGGCGTCGATGTCCCCGAGGACCTCATCCGGGTGGAAAAACTTTTGCGATGATCGGTCTGCCACCATACTGGCATGAAGGAATGGCATACTTGGCACTACGCGATAGTGTGCTAGCACAGCTTTTTGAGCACTACCCATTGCCGCAGTTAAAATTGCGCAAGGATGCATTCACGACACTGGCCCGCGCCATTTCTGGCCAGCAGATTTCTGTCAAGGCTGCCGACGCCGTCTGGCAACGGTTTGTCGCAGCCACTGGTGGGCGCAGCGAAAAAATTTCTCCCCACAAAGTGTTAGCGCTGCCACACGAAGCCCTCCTGGGCTGTGGCCTTTCGCGGCGTAAGGTGGACTATATCCGGGCACTGGCAGAAAAATTCGTGCGGCAGGAGCTCTGCGCAAAAAAACTCTCGCAGCTCAGCGACCACGAGGTTCGCCAAGAATTGTTGCGCCTCAAGGGCGTGGGGATATGGACTGCCGACATGTTTCTAATTTTTAACCTCTGGCGGCCTAATATTTTTCCGCGGGAGGATCTGGGATTGATCCGCGCCATTGCGAATAACTATTGCAGGGGCCGAGTAGTTAGTCGCCGCAAGCTTGATGCCTTGGCCGCCCGCTGGTCACCGTATGCCACCATCGCTGTTTGGTATCTTTGGCGTAGCCTTGATCCGTACCCCGTCGAATACTAATTCTGCTGGATGGTAGGTTCCCACGACCGCTCTGTGCTGTTGCCAGCCAGGTCGCGCGCTTCCAATCGGATCCGGCGTGCCCGACGCACTTGGTTGGTCAGGGTATAGAAATTGCGGTAAAAAATTTCTTCAAAACTATATTTGCCGCCCAACCGCCAACCATCATTAAAAACCAGCCGATCAAACCGTGCCGCAAGCACCTCTCGGTCATCGAGGAAAACGCGGTATTCAAAAATCCCCCAGCGCTCGCGCGCCACACCCTGATCCTCGATGAGGACATAGACCGGGTAATCGGCACTCAACCGAAAAGGGCGTTGCGGATTGACCATCGCGAATTTTTCAGGCAAAAGCACTCCCCACTCTTTCACCAATGGTGGCTTTTTGTCACGGTAATAGTCCTGGCCGAGGATGAGCAGTGGGTTGACCAGGGTCCTTTGTGCCGGCTCATAAATGAAAAAGTGCAGGTGCGGGCCGCCGGAATGCCCGCTATTGCCAGCACTGGCGAATTTTTCCCCGCGCGCCAGTAACTGACCTTCGTTATTGCAGGCGGTGGTTTCCGCCAGATGCATGTAGCCCGTCCAGAGCTTGCCGTGGTCGAGCACCACGGTGGTGCCACCGCCAAAAGGCATCTCTCCCGGCACTTCGCTGTCATGGTGGCAATAGAGGACCCGCGCGTCGGCCGGGCTCAACACGGGAAAGCCCTCGCCGGGCAAATCGATGCCGTTGTGGAAATGGTCCATGCGCGATTCGCCAAAAGTCGAGCTGATCTGGAATTTTTTATCTTTTTCCACGGGCCAGTCGAGCTCTTGGGCAATCAGGGATTCGGCGAAAAATAGCACCACGCAAAAGCGGAACATACTTGCGCCATTTTTTGGCTTACGGCTTGTCAAGAGGAAGTGCATTTTTGTTCGGCACCGTGCCCGAATCGGTATTCTGGCCACTGAAAGC
>JANWWX010000207.1 GCA_025057195.1 Leptospiraceae bacterium
CTTAAACCTCGGATCAAGGCCAAACCCGATTTACAGCCTATTTTGATTCTAAGCTTGCACCCATGCACGGCGAACGCGACTTTGTATTCACCTCAGAATCGGTTTCGGAGGGACATCCTGATAAAATCTGCGACCAGATCTCGGATGCGGTGCTCGATGCCTGCCTCGCCATCGATAACACCAGCCGAGTGGCCTGTGAATCGCTGACCACCACCGACCACGTGACCATTGCGGGCGAGATCTCTCGCTCGCCGAAGGGACAGCTAACAAAAGACCAGATTGAGCAGATTGCGCGCGATGTGATCCGCGACATTGGCTATGTGCACGACGACATTGGCTTTAACTACCGCACGGCCAATATCCAAATTCTGCTACACGAGCAGTCGCAAGACATTGCGCAGGGAGTTACCGGCACTGGGCTTTTTGGCGAAGAGGGGGCAGGCGATCAGGGTATGATGTTCGGCTTCGCCATCAATGAGACCGAAGGCTTGATGCCCATGCCAATTTATTATGCCCATAAACTCTTGGAATACTTGACCGAATTGCGTAAAAGCGGCAAGATGCCGTTTTTGCGTCCTGATGCCAAATCGCAGGTTACGGTGCGCTATGAAAAAGGCAAACCTGTAGGCATCCAGACCGTGGTAGTTTCGACCCAGCACACGCCGGACATCGAACACAAAGCTCTTTCTGAGCAAGTCATTGAGGAGTGTATCAAGAAAGTTTTGCCTGCTCATTTGCTCAAAAATACCACATACTTCATCAACCCGACTGGGAGATTTGTCATTGGTGGTCCACACGGCGACTGCGGCCTGACAGGGCGCAAGATCATTGTCGATACGTACGGTGGCTATGGGCGGCACGGGGGTGGGGCCTTCAGCGGCAAGGACCCCTCCAAGGTGGACCGCAGCGCAGCCTACATGATGCGTTACATCGCCAAAAACGTCGTGGCCTCAGGGATTGCAGACCAGTGCGAAATCCAGGTCGCCTATGCGATCGGTGTCGCCAAACCAGTGTCGCTTGTGGTCAATACCTTTGGCACCGGCAAGATGAGCGACGATAAGATCGAAAAAATTATTTTAGAGAATTTTGACCTCACGCCCCGCGGCATCCGCGAGACACTCAATCTGCGCAACATTGTTTACCGACCCACTGCCACTTATGGGCATTTTGGCCGACAAGGGCATAACTCATTCACCTGGGAGCGGACCGACAAAACACACCTGTTCAAAGTTTGACGGGCTGAGTTGCAAAACCAGACTGTCCCGAGGAAAGTAGAGTTATGCCAAACACCGCCTCAGCAAAAAAGCGTGCTCGGCAAAATGAAAAACGCCGGCGCCATAATCAGGCCAGGAAGTCTGCTATCCGCACGCAGGAGAAAAAAGTGCGTGCATTGGTGGCGCAGAAAAAGTTAGACGAGGCCCGCTTGGCCGCACAAAAACTTGCTTCGTTGGTGGATAAAGCGGCAAAGACCAATCTGATCCACGCCAATGCCGCAGCACGCAAGAAGTCACGCATCGCACGACTGATCAATAAAGCAGCCGCGCAAAGCAGCTAAACCGGGCGACTAGCTCAGTTGGTTAGAGCACCTGCCTTACAAGCAGGGGGTCTCAGGTTCGAATCCTGAGTCGCCCACAGTCTTTTGCATTTTAGTTTACGCGCAAGGAATTATGTCCCATCAGGCTGCGTGCTCCGATACTTGCTTTTGGGGAGCCTGGCGTTGGTGCTCTCTGCGTGTGAGCCCGTAGCCTGCTACCGCGAGTGGAAAGCCCGCCACTTGGAACGGCGCTACGGCACACGGCCACCGGATGCCCAAACGCTGGCCGCGTGGGAAAGGGAAATCGCCGAATATGAAAAAATCCTCAACGAAAAAATTGATGCCGGAATCAAAACAGGCAAGCTCTACCGCAAGCTGGGAGAATCATACGCCTTGCTCGAGAGCTACGAGCTTTGTATCCGCAACCTCGAGAAGGCGATGGAATATGGGGAGACAGTAGCCGAAGTTTTTTTTTGGCAAGGACTGTGCTATGCCAACCTGTCACGGGTCCACAATTGGCAACCGGATCTCGCACAAAAGGCAGAGCAATCGTTCCTCAAAGCGCTTGCGCTCGACCCCACTTTCAACAAGGCCAAATACGAGCTTGCGGTCATGTACTATGCTGCCTTCAGCCGCAACAACCGCTACCGTGTTTTGAACGAAGTCCTCACCGTCACCCAAGAGCAATACCACCAGAAAGCAATCGAATTGATGCAAGAATTCAAAACAGTAGAGCCGGATCAGGCCAAGGCATACTTTTTTTTAGCGGCTTTGTACAAAGAACGCGGTGAATTTGGCGAGGCACGGCGGGAATTGCAACAACTCATGGACTTCCTGCGCAAGCACCACCCCTCAAGCTATGCCCACCACCCCGACTACCAGCGTGCTGAGCAATACCTGAAAGATCTGGAGCAAAAACACTAAGGCACGCTTGCTTCGCTCTGCGGCACACGCCCTGGCGGCAAAGCGGAATCTTGGTAAGAGCGTGTCGCGGCTTTGCCTGAAAGTATCACGATGTCGATGCGGCGGTTGAGGGCCCTTGCTTCGGGAGTGCCCGAACGGGTCAACTGCCGGGTTT
>JANWWX010000208.1 GCA_025057195.1 Leptospiraceae bacterium
ATGGCCCCCATGGAGCAGGCGGGGCGTTTGGCAAAGCTGACACTGCGGTTTCTGGCAAGCTAGTGCTTGTTTATTGGGATGCCAATCCGCTGGCCTCACAGTTTGCAGGCGGGATCACCATTTATGCGAAGTATCTCTTGCGCGCGTTGCAAAGTTACGGTGACCTCGACATTGTCGGTCTTGTAAAGCTCAGCCGGCTCAAGCGCAGGCACTGGATTAAGCAGCATGCTACGCTCAAAACCCGACTTTACGTACCGCCTTTTAGTGATTGGTTTTTGTCTAAAAAAGCCATTTACCACGGCGTGGATTTCAAGGTTCCGCCCCATAGCCGGTTGCCCCGCGTTGCCACCATCCATGATCTGGGTGTTTTTGTCGAAGGACTGAGCGAGCCAATTTTCCAAAAGCGCGGGATAGCATACCTGCGCCACCTGCTTTTGCATAAAACCCCAGAACGCATTATTGTTCCCACGCATTTTGTGCGGCAGCACATGCTCGAACTCTTCCCGCAGCTCGGAAGTCGCATTCGCGTCATTGAACATGGTGCAGACCACGTTGTGCCATGGGCCGAATCCGGCACTGCAGAACTCCCACCGTTTCTGCAAAAAGCACCTTTTATTCTTTGTCCTGGCGCGGTGGAGGAGCGCAAAAATGGTGCGCGCCTGATTGCAGCCTTTGAACGTTCGCGGGCGGCACGCGAAATGTTTTTGGTTTTCGCCGGTAACGATGGCTTCAACCACGAGGCAATCCATCAACGCGCACAGGCATCCCCAGCAAAAGATAAAATCCTTTTTTTGCCTGGGCTTTCCGCGACCACTTTGGTGGCACTCTACCGCAAAGCCATCTTCACTGCCTATCCGTCGCTTTTTGAGGGCTTTGGCCTGCCGATTGTGGAGGCTTTTGCGTTAGGTTCACCACTCCTCACGAGCAAAATCGGGGCCATGGCTGAAGTGGCCGGCGAGGCTGCAGTCAAAGTCGATCCCTACTCTGAAGAAGAGCTAACCCAAGCCATTGACCTTTTGTCCTACGATGCTGGGCTGCGGGAAAAGCTCAGCCAAAGCGGTAAAATCCGTGCTAAAGAATTCCGTTGGGAAAAAAGTGCGGCCCAAACGCGCGAGACCTATCTTGAACTGGCGGGCAAATAGCATGCCAGCCAAAAATAGCACAAAGCCACAATTGCGCATCTATGACTTATTTCCTTTTTTTAATGAATTGGAATTACTTGAAATCCGGCTCCACGAACTCGATCCGGTCGTCGATATCTTCGTGCTCGTTGAGGCAAAACACACTTTCCAAAAAAAACCGAAAGAGCTATTGTTTCAACAAAACCGTGAGCGCTTTGCGCCATTTTTGCCCAAAATCCGCCACATTGTGGTGGAAAAACTACCCAGTTTTTTTTATAAATGGCGCATTCCCAATGCCTGGGACGTCAGCGATTACCAAAAAGGCCAAGCAGCACGCGGGCTATTTGACGCCCAAGTTGAAGATAGGATTATTTTTTCGGATGTGGACGAAATCCCCCGTGCAGAGGCGGTGCGCGAATTTGCCCACAAGCCTGGCATCACGGTTTTTGAACAACGGCTTTATGCTTATTATCTCAACAACCTCTGTGTGTTTTACGACACCCATGGCAAAGACTGTGTCGCACAGTACACCCGCGACGGCATCGGTTGGTGGCGTGGTTCGGTGATGTTGGATTTTGCCACGTTTTGCCGCTTGGGCAAATCCATCAAAAAAATGCGGCTGCTGCACGATTTGCCTGAACCCCAAGTCCAGGTCGCACAGGATGCAGGGTGGCATTTTACCTCAATCGGGGATGTGGAGCGTATCATCCGTAAACTGGAATCGTATGAGCATTCCGAAGCTAATACCGAAGAGAATAAAAACCGAAAACGGATGCAGGAACGCATTGTCTCAGGCAAAAGCATTTTTTCTGATAACAAAAGTCGCTTTCGGCCGGTGCCGCTTGATGATTCGTTCCCGCAGTACCTTGTGCAAAATCAGCAAAAGTTCCGCCACCTTTTGTGCGAACCCGCTGCGTTATGACCTACTGTTTTTGAGCAATTTATTGTATGATGCTATGACCTCATCCAGCGCCACCGAGCGCTCGGTAAAAAACTGTGTATGCTCTTTCACTGGCGGCACATACAAGCGGATATTGTGTGGGAAAGTAAACCACAGGGCGATGATGGGTTTGCCCGAGTAGGCTACCACTTGCCAGCACCACGAATTGGTGCCGATGAGTCCGCGCACGCGCAAAAGCAGGGCAATGGTTGTGCGGATCGGCAAGCCTTGGGCCGAAACAATTTTCTCCCCGTCAATTTTTAGGCCATAGTCCTCGCCTTCGGCACCAAAAAGGATCAGCCGTTCGCCTTTTTCCAAGAGGTATTTGACTAGCGAATGCCATTTTTCTTGCGGCCAATAGCGCTTTTCATCAAATGCCCCAGCATTGCCGCGTGTCGTGATGGGCTGGATGCCAATGGCCTCTGCCGGTTTTAGTCCATTTTCTGCCAAAAATTTTTCTGCCGCCGCATGGTCCTCTGGAAAAAGGGCGGGGATAAAGGGGTATTGCAGGGGGTAGCGGAG
>JANWWX010000209.1 GCA_025057195.1 Leptospiraceae bacterium
AAGAGGACATCAAGGCTCTGGCGGAACTTGTCCGCCAGGAAACCATTGACCAAGCAAAGCTCAAAGAGTTAAGGCGGCGCCATCAGGCTAGGCGCCTTGCGCTGGAGGATTTCTTCATCGAGAAGGCACTGGAGCTCCACAAAATCTTGACACCACAGCAAAGGGCCAAGGCAGCAGAGTTGTTAATCAACCACTGGAAAAAAATGCACAGCGCGAAAAACTGATCTATGGATTTTGCACAGTTGGTCGCGGACACCAAACGCCCGGTTTTGGCGGCAATTCGGCGCCACTTAGATCCCCGCTATGCTTCTGCCATTGATGATGTGGTGCAGGAAGTCTATCTCAGGGCGTACCGGGCCTTGGTATCCGGAAAATTGCGCGATCGCAGTAAATTAAATTCCTATCTCTACACCATCTCGCGCAATGAGGCACTACGGATGAACCAGCGCTGCGCGCGGGAAGAGGCGAAAGCAGAAATGGTGGTGGACCGGGAAAAGCACTGCAGGCACCACGATAGCAACCTGGATTTCCTGCGCGGAGAGTTGGAAAGTGCTCTCAAGCACCTCCCCGCGCACTACGCGGTAGTGGTACGGCTGAGCCTCGCGGGATGGGCACCAAAGGAAATCGTCCAAAAGCTGCGCTTGCGCCCTGGCACGGTGAAATCCCGGTTGTCACGCGGTTTGGCACAACTCAGGAGACTACTGGCATGAAAGCAGCCAACGCGCAGATGGCACGAAAAAATTTGGCACAAGAATGCAGCCAGCGTCTGGAGAGTGAACGGTGGAATCAGGCCATTGCCGCAAGGGTGATGGCGGCACGGAAGCGGCAAATGCAGCGACGCCAGATCGTGTTGGCCTGCCTGGCGACGCTAACTATAGCGCTGCTCAGCACAGGCTGGTTTGCACGCACCGATTCGGAACCGCTGATGGCGTTGCTCGATGAGGTGGCATGTACCGAGCTTTGTAGCGAAATTTTTGAGTGACAAGAAATCCATGCAAACTCTAAAGCCTTTCCAACTGCAGCCTGTATTCCATCGCCCGTGTGCCGCTGAATAACCGCGGGGGCATTTTAGACCTGGATTGACGAAAAAATTTTTAATCTGCTATCCCTTAACGTTTTTTGGTATTGCGCGCGATATCAACTACGGCCACAAAAAGTTCGGCTGTAACGTAAGAGAAGAACAATGCCACTGCTGCAAAAATAAAGGCGATGATGATTGTCAATAACCCGCCCACGAAACCTGAAAGCTCGGGAAGGCCTAAGGCCGTTATCAGCGGCAAGCTGTCTCCCATGATCCAAACAAAAATTGCAGCAGCTATTCCTAATATAAGATATGTCACTGCAGCCACCTCACCAGGGCTTTGATCAAAACCGCCACCACGTGGGTTGCTGTATAATCTGTCCCTGTAGGCTGCTTTAGAATGTCTTCCACGCGTAGCAATAGGACATTCACTCCAAAATAGGTTATTGCGATCAATGCTAATTGTGCTGTTAATAAGCCGAGATAGACTTTGAGAGATGGGCTGGCGGAGCTAGAGCTTTCTAGTAGTAGGGAGAATCCTTTTGGGGAAAAGCTTTTTGCCAACCCCCACAACTGCCATGAAAGGTAAATGAGAGCCACTACAGAAAGGCTTGCCAGAGTGCGCAAATACCAAGCTCCCACTACCATGAAAAAATTCCCTCGCGAAATTTTTTGGAGCAAAGGTCTCAGGATAAGAAATTTTTCAATATTAAACTGTGGAATATTGTTATTCATACACCTAACCGATCAGGCTACTATCTCATCTCAATTAAATATGCGCTTAGCGCCTACAGGCACAGGGTGCTATGTAAAAGCCCAGGAGTTACCGCCTGAAAAAATTTTTCCAAAAAGTGAAAAAATTTCGCGATTTTCGGGTATTTAATCCGTAGAGGGGCCAGGAGAAAAAAGGAAAACCAGCATTTCTTTGCCAAAGCCGGCAGAAAACCTTTGTGCAAAACACTATGCCACCGTCATGGCCAATTTGGCATTCTACCTGCGCTATTTGCGCCGGCACCAGCCATCCCGGCAAAAACTACGCACACAGCTTCGGTAACAGTTTGCGGAAAACTCTTGCCACCATGGCTGGAAAAACTGCAACGGGAATTATGGCTGACAAACAGCAAAAGGCAGAAATCCAGCGCATTTTTGAGCTGCAGAGAAAATTCAAGTGGAGTCTACGCCAGAGTACTGCAGAGGAGCGCCGGCAAAAACTGCGAAAACTAAAGGAAAAAATCTTGGCCGAAAGCGAGAACCTCTACCAGGCGCTCTGGCAGGACTACAAAAAACCGCGCGAAGAGGCAGATCTCGCCGAGGTATTGCCGATCATGGCGGAGGTGCACGAGGCGATTAAAAATCTGCCGGATTGGATGCGACCTAAAGTGGTGGAAACACCCATCCATTTGGGCACGGCGCGCAGCGAAATCCACTATGAACCCCTCGGCCAATCGCTAATCATCGCGCCATGGAACTATCCCTTTAATCTTTCGGTGGCGCCCTTGATCAGCGCAATTGCCGCCGGCAACACTGTCATGCTCAAGCCGT
>JANWWX010000020.1 GCA_025057195.1 Leptospiraceae bacterium
TGCCGAGGAAAAGGCAAGGAGTGCACTGCGCACGGCATTCAGCGAACGCCGCCAGCTCGAAGATGTCAACGAATACTTAAAATTGGGCACACTCTATTTAATGCTGGAAGTCGCTGCGCTTCCCCTGCGTAACGAAAGGCTTTTGCGGGAGGGTGCACGCCTTTTGGGCGCGATGCGCACTTTTGAAAAAGACTTGGGCAATTTCCGACAAGATCTCACCCCACCCAAATCTGTTTCTTTCCGCTTGCGGCATAGCCGGTTTTCCGCACAATACCACCTCCAATATGGTATTTTGCTGCGGCGGTTGGGATTTGCCCTGCGCGAGTATTCCCCTGAGGCTTTGACCAAAATTCTCGATGATTCTGAGCGCGACATGCTCTATGCTCCCATCGAGGTGCAGGTGGCGCGTGAGCGGCGGTTGGTTTTACCGCGTAAGTACTGGGATCGGGCATTCACCGATGGGGCGATTACCCATTTTGAAATCGCACTGAAAAAAGATCGGCACAGCGAGGCCGCATTTGAGTTGGTAGATCTGTGCGAAAGGCTGTGGGAAAATGCAGACGCAAACCGCCGCAAAGAGCTACAAAACCTGGTCGCGCGGTATGCTCCACTTTATCTTGAAACCGCGCATGAAGAGTCCCGCATGGCGCGTGTGCGCAGCGTGTTAAAAAGGCTAAGCCATGCCTGATAGCGTCGCAACCGTGGATTGGCATATTTCAAAGCACCACGAATGAGGTAGCCACATTTTTGGATTGCCTGCTCAAGCAAAGCAAGCTGCCATTCGCGAGGGAGTTTATGGCGCAAAAGCCGCCAAATGCGGTGAAGGGCCAAGACTCGGAAGCGGTCGATTTCACGTGCTTGGCTGAGCTGCGGCCAGTTGCCGGCACGTTTGGTCACTAGCGGCAAATCAGTGTAGGCAATCGGTGCTTCTAGCAAAAGCCTAAGCCATAGCTCATAGTCTTCGCACCAACGGAAGGCCGGGCAAAAGCCACCAGAGGCCAGGAAAAAGCTGCGGCGCAGGACCACTGCCGAAGGGGAAATCAAGCAACGTTCCAACGCCCGAACCAAAAACTGGCCACCTTCCTTGCGGTGGTGCGGCTTTTGTTTGGCTATTTTGCCATCGCGCAGCCAAATTTCATTGCTGTGAAGCCACAAATAGTCACTTTGCTTGAAAATAGCCAGCGCGCACTGGAGCTTTTCCGGCTGCCACAGATCATCGCTATCCAAGAAAGCCAAATATGGGGCATTTCCTAACATCGCTCCATAATTACGGGCATAGGCAGGCCCGTAGTTTTGGGTAAGGCGGAAAAGTCGGATGCGCGCATCGTGGGCAAAGCGGCCGAGAGCCAGCGGCGGTTCAGAGGCATCATCGATCACCCACAGCCGCCAGTGCGGGTGGGTCTGGGCCACGACGGAGGCAATCGCTTCTTCCAAAAGGTCTTGCCGGCCAAAAGCCGGGATCACGATGTCAAAATCCACCATCTCCCTTGCGCACAAAAAGCAAAAAGTCATCCTGCTGCAACCGTGCAAACTCCAGCAGCGTATAGCCCGCAACTTCGGGAACTTCTTTAATAGAAACCAGGTGGCTGAAATCGTTGCTCCGGCCACGGCTGCCCCATAGCTGTTCACTTTTTTTGTGGTGCGAGCGGTAGATTGCCACCGCATCGGCAAAGCCATGTTCCAAAAGCTTTTGGCTGAAGGCCGGTCCCCCTTCCACCAAGGTGCTATTGAACCCCTCGGCCAAGGCTATTTTTAGCACCGAAGAAAGTGTGTGGGCAAAGTTTTGCTGCCATTCGTTGCGGCTGAAGAGAAAATGGCGCGCCTCGCTGGGGATGCTAAATTTTTCCGGCAAGAGGAAATAGCGCTGTGGTGCTCGGATCGTTTTGGTTTCGGAATGATTTTTCAAAAAACGGCGGATGAGGTGCAGCTGGCGATAAAAAAAGTTGCGGAAAAAATCCGAAAATCCTTCGGTGTTGAAAGGCGGCAAATTGGGGGGCAACCGTACGGTGAGCTGTGGGCTATCGGTGAACACCGTGCCCGGCGCGACCATCGACAATTTGCAATAGAAACGCAAAACCGCGGTCAAAATGCCGGTATCCGCGCCGCTGATTTTACCCGAAGGCCCTTTTTGTGGTGCCAGTGCGCCGTCACGGGTCTGCGCCCATTTGGCAAGCAAGCGCGGCCGCAAATGCCTGCGCGCGAAAAAAAAAGGAGCAGTGGTAAACCACTTTTCGCGCACAAAATCGTTTTCGTCCCAGATCTCGGCACGCACCCCGTGGCGGTGCAGCAAATCCAACGAGCGCCCCTGCACTTCGGCAGCGAAATCGCGTTCGGCAATGACCACGCGGCCGACTTTTTTTTGCAGAATAATATCAGTGCACGGCGGGGTGCGGCCAAAATGGCAACATGGCTCGAGTGTGGTATAAAGCGTGTGGTCAGATAAATTGTCGTGGGCAATTTTTTCCAACGCGTGGCGTTCTGCGTGCGCAAAGCCAGCGCGGTGGGTGAATCCAGTTGCAATGATGCGCCCGTTTTTGTCGGCAAGCACCGCTCCTACGGCCGGATTGGGGTCAGAGTTTCCTGCAGCGTAGGCGGCTAAGCGGTAGGCCAAGGCCAACGCGGCGCGGTCAGCTTCCCGCATTTTCGGTGATCAAAAATTGCGGGGAAAGAATGAAAAAAATCAGATCTTGCTCTGCTAGTCTCGCAACCGCTTCGATTCCGGTGCGGTTTTTCTGAGCGATCGTCTCGGGTGTCTGTTCAATATTCTGGCTTTTGACCGTGACTACCCGCTCTGCACTATCGCAGACAAGTCCCATGAGCTTTTGCCCATGGCGGATGATGACAATGCGCGTTTCACCATCGGCAGCTTTGGGTTCGAGCGCAAACCATTCGCGCAGACCCAAAACGGGCAAAATCGTGCCGCGCACGCTCACCATGCCGAGGATGTGTGCAGGGGAATGCGGGATGCGCTGCGGTGCCTGGTAGCGCACCACTTCTTCGACCGCTGCAATCGGCACCCCGTAGTGCTCGCTGCCAACACGTATTAAAATAAACTTTTCTTCTTCGTGCATTGTGCACTAGGTTGAGCGACCAGGGCGTTCGGGCACGCCGCCACGTTCGCCACTTTCGCTTTTACGCAGGTGGTAGAGCACCAGCCCGACAGTAGTGGCATAATTAAAAAATATCCAAAGAAAACTAAGGGCATGGTAAAAGCCATAAGCCACAAGCATTTGGGCTGCGAGCGTTGCGCTTAGGCTAAAGAAAAACGTAGCATCATTCGCAATGAATTTTTTTATAAAGTCAGGCCAGTTGAGTTCTTCTGCTTTCTCTTTGAGATAGGGCTGCCCCAAAAGCCACAGCGCAGGGATAATGGCCGAATGGAAAAAAGCACTTTCGTAGTGCTCACCATAGATCCCGCCAGTATAGCTCAGCATGTAGCCGAGCAGCGCACCCAAGATAGCCCCAGCATACCCGGTCGCTGGATGTATGCTGACAATGCGTTGCCATTCTGCCAGGACAAAATTATGCACATAAATCAGCTCCTCGCGTGGATACTCGCGCCGCCCATCGGTAAGCAATCGACGATAATAATTGCACAGGAGGATCAGCGCTGCGGTGAATGCTATAAGTATAATCGACGACACAAGTTCCATAAACCACTCTCTGCTCTTGCTGCAGCCATTCAATCAAAAAACATTGGCAAAAGCTGTCCGACATTCAGCCTGGCGCATGCAGTGGCGATGCGTAGGCGGGCACTTGGGGACGTTAAGCTTGGTTTTTTTGCTGGCGCAGTGCAATAAGTATGTTTATGAGCATCGCGAAGGTAGGCTGTCACGTGGGACCTTTGAAGTCATCAAGCGCAGTTTTTACGAGGGACAATTTGAGGAGGAAGAGACAAAAGAGGCGCGCAACCGCAAGATCATCGCCGACATCGCCGAGCTCGATGCCCTGGGCGTACTGGCCACACGCAAAGGGCTCAAGCAAGATCCCTATTACGGGGAATACCTTTTCCGACAAAAAGTAGCACGCTATGGCCGCGTGGCGATCACCCACTGGCGGGAAAAATATGGCGACAAGTTTAACTGGCAGATGATCTTCCCTGCCGAAAACCTGATTTTTGATGCCAAAAAGGCCGTGGCAGAACTCAAAGCAAAATTCCAGAAAAATGAATCTGTATTGGATCACAAAATCGCCGAGTTTGAGGGCCGGCCAGTTTTTTACCGCAACCTCAAGCCAGTGCTCGCCGTTTCGGATTACGAGCAGATGCCGGGCTTCACCGAGGCAGCGCTGGAATCAGGACTGCGCGATGCGCTCAAGCTGTGGCTCGAAAAGCAGATCCACGACCGCGTGGTCTGGCAATTCTCTGCCGATGAGCAAGAGCTGCGCCGTTTTGACCATAACAAAGTGGCGGTGCTCTACCTCAAAGTGAAGTATGGAAAAGCCGGCAAGGGGATTTACCCGGCTGCGATGGATAACATCCCGCTGACCCCGGTTGAAATTTACGACCATTTCCACAAAATGCAAAATACTCTGGCCGAGGTGCTGTGGGTCAAGGCGGCTTATACAGTCGTTGCCGAGGAAAATATTGCCGAGGAGATAATCGCCAAGCTCGACCAAGGCGCGGATTTTGTCGAACTCGCGCGTCGGTATGCTATTGATCCCCGTTTTGTTGAAACTGCCAAACCGCATGTGATCAGGGGTTATGGCAAGGACGTGCTGGCGCGGGAAAAGCGCAGCTATTACGACCGGCTAATCCTCGACATGGCGGGCCGCGACATCAGCAAACCTGATCCCTATTTGGGTAAAGATGGGATTGTGGTTGCCCGCATTTACGATGTTGGCCGGGCGTTGGAGAAAGTCAAGCTGCAGGATGTCATGTGGAAGGTGGAAAACGACCTGCGCACCCGGTTGCTCAACGAAGTTTTTGACCACGACGTGCGCGACACGCTCGCTGCGCTGCGTGTGCGCTATAACGAGCGGCTGATCCGCAGCCTGAATTGACCCAATCAATTAGAGTTGGTATCCTAAACCGATGGCAAGTCCAACACCAGAAAAGCTGGGAGCGGCGGGACTATCTTCGGCAATCGGCCGCCCTTCGGCCCAAAACAAAGGCATCTTGAGGACAAAACGTAGCTCACCCCACCGCCAAAAAAGTTCCAAGCGTGCCACCAGGAGTGGTGCCAGCGAACGCTGTTCATGGTAGTCGCTGGCGTTGCCAAAATGTCGAGAAGTGAACACCGAACTAAATAAAGCACCTGCTCCTAAACCGAGGAGCAAGCCCACACTGTCAGTCCGCCACAAGGTACGATCGAGAATAAAGGCGAAAGGTAGTTGGTAGCCATCGGTGTTGATGGTTTCCTGCCCCTGGTAGTTCGGTGAGCTGACCACGGCACTGCTTTTGGGCAATACGGCATAACCACAAAATACCGACCAGATACTATCAGCACTTTCCCGCCGGTACTCTGCATGGATCAAAAGAAAAATAGGAGCGGCGTTAAGCGCTGGGTCTGCCTTGAATCCTGCAGGAACTAATTTCGCATTGTAGTTCGTCGCCAGTTCTTGGGCAAACTGGTGGGTATATGTGGCCAACGCAGAGTTATTGGCGTACTGCAACCCCATGGCGGTAAAAAGCCAATTCCGCGCTGTGCTATGGTTAGGCTCGTCTGCACGCAGTTTTGGCGGCAGAGCAAAACCCAATAATAGGGCAAAAAACAAAATCCCTCGGCCGGCAGAACAAACGCCCTTCATCCCCAAAAATCCGTCAGAAGATGGCTCGGCCAGCGCCGCCAGGTATTATTTTTTCTTTTGGCTATTTTTATATTCGGCTTCAGTGATCACACGGATATTTCTTTTAAAGTTCCATTTGCGGTAAACCGAAAGCGCATCGATCCGTGAGTTGGGCAAAAAGAAATAATTAGAACCGTATTGGACAATCGCACCTTTGTAATCAGAGTGTTTTCCACGAAAGTCCACCTTGCCGACTTCTTTGACCTGGCTCCAGTTTTCGCAGTTTTTGAGAACCGGCATTTGGTACAAGTGTAGCTCGCGGATTGTTCCTTCCTCCAGCGAGCGTGCCATGGCAACTGACCAATCCACGCATATAATTTCGGAGTTTCGCCCTGCAAAGTCAAGTTTTTTGAAAGAAGTGGTTGGCAGCAGTGCGCAAAGGGTAGGTCCTTCCACCGATGTTGGACGAGAGACTGCTGGCAGCGCTGGAAAAATCTGCGCGCAGGCTTGGTTTTGCGCGGATGGCAGCCCTGCCGGTGACGCCGGTTGCTGGGGAATTTCTCCGCTTCCACCATAAACTGACTGGTGAGCAGCTTCCCAAAGACCTCTTGTATTTGCGGCGCCCGCAGCGGGAAAACCCACAGGCACTTTTGCCTGGAGCGCGGACCATGCTGATTTTTCTCTACCCATACCGTTTTCGCAGCGTCGAGAACAAGTTGCGCAAGAGCGCTTTTAAAATTGCCCGCTATGCATGGCAGCGTGATTACCACAAGTTATTGCGGGACAAACTGCACCAGCTATTGCAAGAGTTTTCCCTGACTGGTCGGGCTATTACCGATTCAGCCCCTTTCCCCGAACGCTACTGGGCACGCCGTGCTGGCCTGGGCAAAATTGGGAGGAATGGCCTCTTGATCCATGAGGAATTAGGCAGCTATTTTTTTATCGCAACCCTTTTGGTCGAACAGCCCATGGCAATTGAGAAAAGTGGGAACATGGCAAGTCCCGCCGAGGACATTTCCCTCATCTGTGGCGAATGCCAGCTTTGCGTCACTGCTTGCCCAACAGGGGCCTTGAACGGGGATTCGACCATGGATGTCCGCCGCTGCCTCTCGTTTATCACGGTAGAAAGTAGAGAGGAGTTACCTGATTTTTTCACCCGTAAAAACCACCGTTGGATCTTTGGCTGTGACATCTGCCAGCAAGTTTGCCCTTGGAACCGCAAATTTTTTGCCGATGACAACTTCAGCGCAGAGCACCCGCAGGCTGAGAGAATAGCCGGAGGCAAATTGCCACTCAGCCGCAGGCAGCTCAGAGATTCGGTCTTCCACCGTCGTGGCTGGAAGCGACTGTCGGCTACCCTCGCTGCAGTGAGGCGGGGCTAAGCCTGGAGGCAGTGGCTTCACCCAGAGTCCCTTGCCGCAGCCTGCTGGCGCGCCAATAGCCTTTGCGCATAGCGGTGGCGGAAGGGCACGTAGTTGGGGTTTAACGGAATTTCGAGCCTTGCGACAGTGTAGCTTTCATTGTCAGTTTTGACCGTCAGCAAATGTGGGTCAATACCGGTGGACTTGAGCATCGCTATCGAAAGCGCCAGTCCAAGTCCCGCACCTTCCGTTTCATCAACATGGTCTGCTAAAAAGTCCGCCACGTCTGTGCATTGCATCGCCTCGCGTAGCTTGTCGCGCACACGCGACTCTTCCTGGCGGGTCATGCCCAGGTTGTTGCGGATTTTGATGATGATGCGGTCCGGATTGAAGTCGAAAAGGGCTTGGATATGTAGCTCTGCTTCTTTTGCTTTACGCCCGTATTCATGGGACATCCGGTCAGAGATCGCTGCTCGGAAAATGCGCATACCACGCTCGTAATCGTTAGGATCGTTTAAATTGACCCCATGCTCATGGAAAATAATGCGTTTGAAATTCGCCTTGGCAGCATTGACCGCCAGCTCCTTGGTAATCATGGCTATGGGCGAACTCAGTTCGGGCCGATGGTATTGCGTTAGGATCTTTTTGATGACATCGCGCACAAAGTATTCCGTTGCGGGGATAAAGCCATAAGTACGGATGCGCAGACGGTGCTCGTTGCGGATGGCCTTATCTGCAATATGCAACACCGCCTCGGGTACTTTGGGATCTACCTGGACACGCTGGTACGGCATGTTCTATTTTCGGCTGTTAGTGGCCAGCACCGGAGCAGGCCTCGTAAAGCTTAGTCGGTGGTGGCCAGGATGTTGGCAAAGTCAGTGCTCTTTGCGCTCCACTTCGTCGGGATTTTTGGCGAAATGGAAACGCTCTTCTGCCTCATCCAGAGCCGCCAGTACCGTGTCGAGGTCCTCACGGGTGTGCAGTGCCGAAAGCGACAGGCGGAGGCGGTCTTTTTTGCGCGGCACTGCTGGGTACGGTACAGGATTGACAAAAATCCCTTTTTCGTCGAGGAATTTTGTCACCTCACGCATCTTGATGGTGTCACCAATCACAATGGGGGTTATCGCAGTCTGTGTGCGTTCAATGTCGAAGTGCCGCTTGCGCAGCTCGCTGTGGAAGTAGCGGATATTTTCCCACAACCTTTGGTGCCATTGCGGTTCTGTCATCAAAACTTGGACAGCTGCATTCTGTGCGGCCACCTGCACCGGCGTTGGCGAGGCAGCGAAGAAATAGGCGCGTGAAAAGTAGCGTAAGTAACATACCACCTCTTTTTTTGCGGAAACAAACCCGCCAAGCCCACCTAACGATTTGGAAAACGTCCCCATGACGAGGTCTATCTTACCTTCCAGGCCAAAGTGCTCTGGTGAGCCTTTTCCGGTTTTACCCAGTACACCCGTGGCATGTGCTTCGTCCACCATCAGCTTTGCACCGTGCTTTTTGACTAGTTCATAAATATCACGTAGCGGCGCGATGTCACCATCCATCGAGTAGACACCCTCGACCACGACTAAACGGTCGCCCTGGCCCTTTTTGGTCTGGATCAGCACCCGCTCCAATGATTCCATGTCATTGTGCCGGAAGGTCGTGATCTTCGCCCCCGAAAGGAGTGCCCCATCAATGATCGAGGCATGGGCCAGCTTATCGAGAATGATGGTATCCTTCGGACCCAAGAAACAGGAGATGATGCCGACGTTGGTGGCATAGCCCGATGGATAAATAATCGTGTCTTCTGCACCTTTCAATATAGAGAGATTTTTTTCCAACTCCCGGTGTAGGTCATAGTAGCCGGAAAAATGGGGCGGGGAACCAGCACCAACGCCATATTTTTCGATCGCCTCAAGCGCCGCTGCCTTGACTTTCGGGTGGTTGTTGAGTCCTAAATACGAGTTGGACCCCATCATGATCATTTCGCGCGGTTTGCCCGTGTGCTGGTCCTCGACAATGACCCGGTTGCCATTGGCCGACAGCATGACCCGACGGTATTTATGGTGGCCTATGGAATGCTGGTACTGTACCGACTCATAAAACGGTTTGCACCAGGCAAAAAGGTCGGGCTGCTCGCGGCGTTGCAAAATAAAGTCCGCTAACGTTTTATGGATGTGCTCTTGGTCGTATTGGTCTATCTGGATCTCTGGCGTATTCATGGTGCCCTCATGACTTGTTGCACTTTTTTCGCGGTGCACAAGACGTCAAGCATTTGCACGGTCACAACGGATACCGTAGTGCCATTGCGATTTGCTGCTAAAACGAAGTGATGAGAAAGTACAGCAATATAGCCAAAATCGCAATGCCAGCAAGCCCGGCTCCGATGAAGAGCAGTTGTTTTTTGTCATCTGGTAACGTTGCCTGGGAGGAAACCTGTGGCGCTTTTGTCGGTGGCTTCACTGGTTCGGCCATGCGCACCAGCACGTTTTGTTCTTCTAAGATGCGGCCGTAAACGCCTTCTTGGAGTTTCCCTATAAGTTCCACTCCTTTTTCGGGGTAGATGACACTGGTTACGGTGAAGGGCGCTGAGCGGATGAAGCCACTTTCGGTGCGCAACCTGGCATTGTCAATGAAGGCATTGGCGCGCTCGTTTTCTGGAATCACTCGCACGAGGATTTTGTCGCCCGGACGGATGTCTTTGACGTTTTTGCCAGCAATGGGATCAAGGTCTAATTTGATTGGAAGGTATGTACCCTCAGGGCTATCCTGGACTGCTGCCGCCTGCTCTTCGTTCTGCCCCAACGTATCCTGCAAGGATGCCCGTTCAGCATAGCTTTCGAGTTGGAATTCGTCATCTTTGATGATTCTTTGGTAAAAACTAGCCAGGATTGCGTTGAGTTTTTGCTGGTCGCCCGCAAAAATGGCCTTGGTCAAATCGGCAAAGTATTGTTTATCCAGAGCCAACTGTTTCAATTTCGCCTGGAATTCATTGGTGATCGCCTGCGCGTATTTACCCTCATACTTCAGCTTGTTGATCGCCGCCTCATATTTTTTCCACGAGTCGGTCAGGCTCAGCGCATTGAAAACCTCGCTGTTGGTGCTGATGACCACTGAGGAAATGTCAATATAGCCACCCCGATTATTGATTAAATAAAAAAAGAGCCCATAGTAGCGCTGGATGGGAGCGCGGAAACGCCCCTTAACCACAATGATTGGCTCTGACTTGAGTTCAACCATGGCGCCGCATGAGATTGCCAGCGATTGCGTCAAGCTTTTGCCACATGGTTCGTAAGTACCCAAGCACTGGTTATTTAGAAACATAGTTGGTTAGAGTGTTGACTAAAAGAAGGTTCGAGACATACCACTTGCCATATTCCCCACATCGCGCAAAAGACCCAATAGCGATCCCGTACCCTTGGCCTTTCGTGCAATTTCGGGCTAACCCGCAAACGGCATATACTCCCGCAAATCCTCAGGGATATCCTGCCAAGGGGGTGGCTCGCCCTCGCGCCAGTGCCAGAAAAAGAGTTTTTCGACCAAATACCCCGCCGCAGGGTCCCACCGCGAAGGTTCTTGGTAATAGTTAATCGCAAAAAAGCGTTTCAGCGCCCGCCGCGCGGGTTTCAGCCACAAAAGGATCAGCCCATAAACCAACGACGAGACACTCACCCGCAGCGCCGAGGCGACACAATGCAGCGCGTCGTATTCTTCGGGAGTTAGCCGTGTGGTGACGATGCGGTAGGGTCCCTCGGCGTCGTTATAGGAGCGGGTGACGCCGCG
>JANWWX010000210.1 GCA_025057195.1 Leptospiraceae bacterium
GCTATGTCGAGCACAATCATGTGGCAGCCCGCCGTAGCCGATCGTTGATAGCGATGCCCAATCCTTCCTCGGGGACCGCTTCGGCCAAAATGGCATCAGCACCAGCAGCATCCAGCCGGCGCAGTGCAGCAAAAAGGTTGCGCGCAGCCTCCCTAAGATCCCCACTGCTGGAAAGCACCTCGCAGGCAATGATGCCAGCCTTTTGGGGAGCTTTACAGAAAGCCAAGACAGCAACATTTTGGCCGCGGTGTTTTTCCAAAAGAGTTTCAAGTTTTCCCCAAGATAGCTTAGTCTTCGGGGCATAGTGCGACGGCAAAAGCCCCGGCGAGCCAGACTCCGCTCCCGCGCGGGCCAGTGTGACGGGGGCAAATTCGGCCAGCATCTCCGGCGTGATGGCGCCTGCACGCAGGATGCGGATATTGCCGTCTTCTACTGCCACCACCGTCGATTCGATACCCACCTGACAACGCCCACCATCCAAAATATAATCTACTTTATCACCCAAATTTTCCGCGACGTGCTCTGCCGTGACCGGGCTGACATAGCCCGAAGGATTGGCGCTGGGTGCAGCCAAAGGAAAATCTAAAAGCGATAAAAGCTTTTGCGCCATGGGGTGGGCCGGCACGCGCAGGGCCACGGTGGGATTGCCGGCGGTGGTGGCATCGGGCACCATGGGTTTTTTGCGCAACACTAAAGTCAAAGGTCCGGGGCAGAAACGTTCGGCCAGGCGCCGGGCAAGCTTAGGTACTTCGGCGTATTGCGCCATCTCGTTTGCTTTTGCCACATGCACAATTAGGGGATTGAAGCGCGGCCGGTTTTTGGCCTCAAAAATCTTGAGCACGGCATCGGGGTTTAAAGCATTGGCGGCGAGGCCATAGACAGTTTCGGTGGGGATTGCCACAAGCCCACCACGCCTGAGCAGCTCTGCGGCAAGATTGAGGTCTTTTCCGATAGTGCCTTTTTGCACTACTCCAAATCTATTTCAAAGTAATCGTTGTCGATGCGCTTGATGTAGAAGGCACGTTCGGTGTAAACTCCCACACCATGGTCGATCATGAGTTCGGCCAGTTGGCGGCCGTCGATGAGGACAACTTTTGCGTCGATCGAGGCTACATAGTCTCTTGCTTCGTCTGAAAAATTCCCCGTAGTTATGAAGACACCTTTCCTAGCACGTTTGCCTTGGAGTGCGCCAACGAATCGTTGCACCTCAGGACGGCCCACTGTGCCTTTCCAGCGTTTGGCTTGGAGGTAGATGACATCCAAGCCTAATTTGTCTTCGTTGATGATCCCATCGACTCCTTCATCCCCGCTTTTTCCCAGGAGTTTTCCAGATTCTGGTCTCGAGCCGCCATAACCTAACGCAATCATGAGGTCCAAAACCAGCTTTTCAAAAAATTTTGGGGAGTTTTGTTGGATTTTTTCCAAAATGCTGCTTGCAAGCTCAGCGCGCAGCTCTTCATAGGCGCGTTCCAAATTCTCCTGTGGGGTAGAGGAATTTTCGCCTTGCTCTGTCTCTGTTTCTCTACTCTCTTGGTTGCCATAGAAAAATTCACGAAACGCAGGGTATTGCTCCCTCAAATACCTGACGTTAATGTCGGGTGGATTTATCTCCAATAGCCTTTTACCTTCTGGGCGTATCTTAATAGCACCGCGGCGAGGGGTTTCAACCAGTCCTGCGCGTGTGAGGTAAGCCTTTGCCCAAGCAACACGGTTGGTAAAAACGGTCATGACACCGCTGGGCAGGCGTTCTGCCAAGTCACTTTCTGAAAGCTGCATTTGCTGCGCAATACGGTCGCGCACCTCCGCCATGCTATATTCCCTCCCATCCGCAATCACTTCAAGAAGTGGCCTGAAAAACTTTTGGAATTTAGGTATGGCCATAGCTTAAATCTGGCATGGCTTAAAATCCATCTTGAGCTTTAATATTCTCACCCAGGACAAAACTTTTACCACCCGCGACGGGTTCCAAAAGCCAACTGCCATCGGCCAACCGTTCCTCAACTTTACCATAGACCACATAGCTTTTCCCCTTTTGCAGGTAGGGTAGTGGACTTGGTCCGGCATAGTCCCGCTTTGGCTGAAAAACCGTATAGCGGATGACAACGCGCTGTGTTTTGCGGATGCGCGCCTGACTACGGAAGACACGCAGCACCGTCCCTACCACTTCGGTCTGGAAGTATTCATCACTGGGCCGGCTTTCCGGCTGCACGCTCTCGGCGGTGAAAAGCAACTGCTCCGGAGCCTGCTTTTGCCATAGGGCATAAAACTTTGGGTGGATTTCTGCAAGCAAAGGCACAGTGGCAAAAAACAAAACTGCCAGGCATTGCGCTTTGGTGTGCACTACATTTTTTGGAGGGGGAAGAGGCATTTTACTGACGCTTTTTCAATTGGTGGAAACCAGGTGTCTTTTCATGATCGCGAGCTGCCAGCAACTATGCTATGGTTAGCTTGGGCGCATTCAGTCTGTAAAGTACAAAATAGTAACTACCCAATGGTAAGCACCCAACGATGGGTGGTGCAAAATGTCTGGGCTACCCCTATCAGGAAATGTAGAATT
>JANWWX010000211.1 GCA_025057195.1 Leptospiraceae bacterium
GCAGCATTGGCTATTTCACAGCTGATAGAATATGGTACGTTGTTAAAGAAAGTCCGATACGAGATAAACATTTATGGCGTGAGAATTTATTGTAGATGTATTAAGAACAATGAAAACCGCTCTTATCACTGGTTCAGCCGGACTCATCGGCGCTGAAGCTTGCCGCTTTTTCCACGATAAAGGTTATAAGATCGTTGGCATCGACAACGACATGCGAAAAGTATTTTTTGGTGAAGAGGCATCCACCGACTGGCAGCGCAGAGAGCTTGAGGCAACGCTATCCCGATACCAACACCATGCAATCGATATCCGTGACATCACAAGTGTGGAGAAAATTTTTGCAGAGTATTCTTCTGACATAGAGGTTATAATCCACACGGCGGCGCAGCCCTCGCACGACTGGGCTGCACGCGACCCACACACGGATTTCACCGTCAATGCCAATGGCACTTTAGTCTTGTTAGAAGCGACACGCAAATTTTGCCCCAAGGCAGTTTTTATTTTTACCTCTACCAACAAGGTTTATGGCGACAGGCCCAATTTTTTGCCCTTGGTGGAGTTAGAGACGCGCTGGGAATTGCACCCGGAGCATCCCTTTTATGAACATGGTATTGACGAGAGCATGAGCATAGACAATAGCAAACACTCGCTTTTCGGTGCATCCAAAGTAGCGGCAGACATTTTGGTGCAAGAATATGGCAAATATTTTGGCATGTACACCGCGGCCTTTCGCGGTGGCTGCCTAACTGGGCCAGGGCATTCCGGCACACAGTTGCATGGATTTCTGGCCTATCTCATGAAGTGTGCTGTGACTGGCACGCCCTACACCATCTTCGGCTATAAAGGTAAGCAGGTGCGGGACAATATCCATAGTTATGATCTCGTGAACATGTTTTGGCATTTTGTGCAAAAGCCGCGTCAGGGTGAAGTCTATAACGCTGGCGGCAGCCGCTTCAGCAATTGCTCGATGCTCGAGGCAGTTTCTTTGTGCGAGAAAATTTCTGGCAAGAAAATGGATATCCGGTACGATGACAACGCCCGGATCGGCGACCATATTTGGTATATCAGCGACGTGCGCAAGTTCCGGTCACACTATCCCGAATGGGATTACAAGTATGGGCTTGAGGAGATCCTTGTCCAAATCCACTCGGCCTTGTGCAAAAGGGCTGCATGATGGCACGCGCTTTTTCACCCGGCAGAAGCAAGCCGGTGCTTTCGGTGATCATTCCTGCCTATAATGAACAAGAGAACATAGTTCCCACGGTCACTGAAATCACTAACCAGTTGCGGGAACATAAAATACCTTATGAGATTGTGGTTGTTAATGACAACAGTAAAGACGCCACGCCTGAAAAAGTGCGGGCACTGCAGAAAAAAGACCCACGGATTCGCCTCATCAACCGCACTCCCCCCGGCGGATTCGGGAGGGCTGTGCGGACCGGACTTGCCCACTTCCGCGGCGATATTGTAACGGTGGTGATGGCAGACTTGTCTGACGATCCAGAAGACATTGTCCAATACTATCGGTTGATTGCTGAGGAGGGCTACGATGCCGTCTATGGTTCTCGCTTCATGAAAGGGGCAAAGGTCGTGGACTATCCCAAAGTGAAATTGGTCGTAAACCGTATCGTCAATAAATTCCTGCAAATACTGTTTTGGACTCGGCATAACGATCTCACCAATGCGTTCAAAGCATACCGAGCCGATGTGATCCGCTCCGCGATGCCTTTTTATGGTGCGCATTTTAACATCACCATCGAAATGTCGCTTTCGGTGTTGATCCGGCGCTACAAGATTGCCCGTTGCCCGATCCGCTGGTATGGGCGCAAGTGGGGACAATCGAATCTGAAACTGCGCGCCATGGGCCGGCGCTATCTAGCCACGCTCATCAAAATTTGGTTTGAACGCCTGCTCATCCTCGATGATCTCCTCGCAGAAAAATCAGACTTCAAACCCGACGCATGAATTATCGGCATATACTCGTCACCGGAGGTGCCGGCTTCGTCGGTTCGCATTTAGCCCTGCTTTTTAAGCAACACTATCCTGGCACGAAAGTTACAGCGCTCGACAACCTCAAGCGCCGGGGTTCTGAACTCAACTTGCCACGGCTCAAAGCAGGTGGGGTGGATTTCCTCCACGGGGATATCCGCAGCCGGGATGATATTTTTGCCGTGGGCAAAGCGGATTTGGTGTTGGAATGCTCAGCAGAACCGTCTGTCCTGGCAGGCCTTGATGGTTCACCAGATTATTTGCTCCAAACCAATCTTGTTGGCACCATAAACTGTCTAGAATTTGCCCGAAGGTATGGCGCCGATTTTATTTTTCTCTCCACCAGCCGGGTTTATCCGATTGGGATCATCAATAGCTTAAACTATCACGAAACCGAGACACGCTTTGAACTCAGCGATGAGCAAACTGTTCCTGGCGTTTCGCGCGACGGCTTCAGCGAGGAACTTCCACTCACTGGCAGTCGATCGCTTTACGGGGCAACCAAGTTAGCCTCCGAGCTTTTTGTGGAGGAATATCGGGTAGCTTTCGGCTTGCGC
>JANWWX010000212.1 GCA_025057195.1 Leptospiraceae bacterium
TCCAAAAACACCACAAGAAAGATAGGCTTACGGTAATTTTTAGTACCTACCACAGCCTGGAGGTTTTAACCGAAGCCCAAAAGAAGTACCATGTACCGGAGTTTGATCTCCTGATCTGCGATGAGGCGCACCGCACCACAGGCTATCAATTTCCCGGCGAGGATGCGAGCACTTTTATCCGTGTGCATGACAACAAGTACATCCAGGCCAAAAAGCGGCTTTATATGACCGCCACACCGCGGGTCTGGGGAGAGGCAGCCAGGAGTAGGGCCAATGACGAAGGCATTCTTCTTTGCTCCATGGATGATGAAAAGACGTATGGACCGAATTTCCACATTCTTACGTTTGATGAAGCTGTAAAACAGCAGATTTTATCTGATTACAAGGTTATTGTCATCGGCGTCCCCGAAAGCCTGATCAACCGGCGGCTGGAGGAGCTCTTGTCGGATGCCACCAGTGACCTCAAGGTTTCGGATGCTTCGCGGATTGTGGGTGCCTGGAAGGCACTGTCCAAAATCGGGCCTGGCTTTGAGGCAGATCCAGCGCCGATGCGGCGGGTTTTGGCCTATTGCGGCCGAATCAACTACGAGCCCAATGGCTCTGTGGCCTCAAAGCTCATGGCCAAGGAATTTGTGCGTGTCGTGGAAAAATACCGCCGGCGCAACTCAGAAGAGCAAGGGGTGGATTGTGCCATCCGCCATATTGACGGCACAATGGGCGCATTTGCGCGCGAGGATGCACTTGACTGGCTGCGCGAAGAAAGTGACGAATGCCGCATTTTGACCAATGTGCGCTGCCTCAGCGAGGGCATCGATGTGCCGGCGCTCGATGCGGTGATTTTTTTCAGTCCCCAAAAAGTGCAATACGAGGTGGTGCAGGCAGTCGGCCGTGTGATGCGCCGTGCCCCTGGCAAACAATATGGCTATGTGATTTTGCCGGTGGTCATTCCGCCAGGAAGGGATGACAACGAGATTTTAGACAATAACGAAACGTTCCGCCACGTCTGGCAGGTATTGCAGGCGCTGCGCTCGCACGACGACCGACTCGATGCCGAAATCAACAAGATGGATCTCAATGGCCCCGAGCGCCGCAAGATCAACGTTCTTTTTTTACAGGAAAACGACCCGAACCGCAAAACAGAGTTAGTCACTGTAAGCAACTATGTACCCCGCAAACCCGCTGCGCTCAATGTCGGCAGTTCAAAATTCGCCAAGGATTTTTCAATTGGCATGCCAGAAATGCCAGCCATGCCGCAGCAGCAGGAGTTTTATTTTACTGACCTCGAAAAAGCGTTTTATGCCCGCATTGTGCAAAAATGCGGCAACCGCCGGCATTGGGAGGAATGGGCTCAGGATATTGCGCGCATTGCCAACACGCACATTGATCGGCTCAAGGCAATTCTTGAAAATGAGGCCAATGTCACCGAAAAAAAGGCCTTTGCCGAATTTGCCGCTGAACTGCGCGATGACCTTAACGAGCAAATCTCAGACGAAGAGATCATTGAGATGCTCGCGCAGCACATGATCACGAAGCCCGTCTTTGATGCGCTTTTTGAAAACTACAGCTTTGCCAAAGAAAACCCGGTCTCGCGTGCGCTCGACAAGGTTTTGCAAGCGCTGGCTGGCCACCATTTGGAAAAAGAAGCCGACACGCTCGAGAAATTTTATGAAAGCGTGCGCTTTCGAGCCCAGGGCATCCAATCTTCGGAAGGACGGCAAAAAATCATCTTGGAGCTTTACGATAAGTTCTTCCGCGGTGCCTTTCCCAAGCTTTCCGACCGGCTGGGTATTGTCTATACGCCTGTGGAGATTGTCGATTTCATCCTGCACAGTGTGCAAGAGATTTTGCAGCAGGAATTTGGTTCTTCTCTTGCTGATAAGGGAGTGCACATTTTGGACCCTTTTGCGGGCACAGGCACTTTTATTACCCGCCTTTTGCAGAGTGGCCTAATCCCACCGGAAAAACTTCCCTATAAGTACAAAAACGAAATCCACGCCAACGAGATGGTGCTTTTGGCGTATTATATTGCCGCGATCAACATTGAGTCGGTGTATCATGAGGTGGTGGCACCCCCCGGCGGGGTGTACCAACCCTTCCCTGGCATTTGCTTCACCGACACGTTCCAGCTCTATGAAAAAGACGACCTGATCAGCCGGCTTTTGGCTGACAACAGCAACCGGCGCGAGCGGCAAAAGAGCCTCGACATCCGCGTGATCGTCGGCAACCCGCCGTATTCGGCAGGCCAGACGAGCGCCAACGACAACAACCAGAATACCAAATACCCCAAACTCGACAGCCGCATCGCCGAGACCTATGCCAAACATACCCTATCGACCAACAAGAACGCACTTTACGACAGCTACATCCGTGCGATCCGCTGGGCCTCGGACCGGCTGGGAGCGCAGGGGGTGATTGGCTTTGTCACCAATGCCGGCTGGATTGACTCCAACTCCGCCGACGGCCTGCGCAAGTGTTTGGCAGAGGAATTTGCCAAGATTTATGTTTTCCATTTGCGGGGAAACGCGAGAACCTCAGGTGATTTGCG
>JANWWX010000213.1 GCA_025057195.1 Leptospiraceae bacterium
TTCTCTACGAACCATCAGGTTCGGCAAAATTAGCGCAAGTCGCGCACACAATCCCCATTGAACTCACCAGCAATTTTTCGATACTACACTTCCTGTCGTTTGCCTTTGGCGGCGCCTGTGACGTCAATGTGCAGACTCTCGCTGAACTCGAGGCCAATGCCAATGGCCAGGTCAGGGTTGACGGCAGCAATGGTCCAGATTTTGCAAAATTCGCCGCCCGCGAATCAGCACGAGCTGAGACAGCTATCTGGCGTGTCTTTGCCGGACCACAAATCAACATTTGGAAATTCCGATTTTTCACGTTAGTCCATGTGACCGACCGGCGTAGCTATGGCCTGACCTTTGGCAGCCGTTTTGTATGGTGATGCGGCAGTTGGCCATTTTTTCGCTCTTACTTTTTGTGGCTTGCACGCAGCCCTTTGTCATGAAAGTGAAAGAGTATTCCCGCCCCGTGATGGTGGGCAATGTGCGGCACATCGGTGGCCAAAACGAGGCACACGATAAAAAATATACTTTTGAGACAGAAATAGAAATTACTGACACCCCAACTTCCCCCTCGCACGACTGGTATCAGACAGAGCAGAATAAGCTGGACGACAAGTTGCTTGCTGCCTCAGTCCTGGCGACGCGGGACCTTTTCATCGATGAAATCGCGATCGGCAGCTATGTCTTCAACCTCGTGCTATTTTACCTCGACAAGGATTGGATCCGCGTGTCCGGCTATTCGTTGCCACCCTTGTCACAGCCGCCGCAGCGCCAGTACATACTCAAGGACCCACGGCCGAAAATTGCTGAATCCACCTACGACAGCCGCAAAAGCAAGTATCGTAAAAAGGAACGCGTCCGCAAAAAGCGCGCCGAACGCAAGAAAATCCGCAGGAGAAGGCGATGAGGACCGTCATCCCAGCCATCCTTTGTTCGTTTTTAGTGGGTTGTGTCGGCAGCCGGCACAAGATCCGACTCGACAAGTTAGAGTATCCTGTTTCGATGACGGGGCAGATTTATGGTTCGGACCATACCATCAAAGCAGAGGGTGCAGGTCTGGCCGTAATCGACGACATCGAAGTCACGCATACCTATTGGTCGCTATTTTATAGCCTTATTCCGCTCGGTGACACGACCGCGCAGGTGCAGAAATTCAACCGCGCAATTGCGGCCCGCCAAGCACAGGGTGTGATTTATTTTGAAATCGAAAATTCAGGCTGTGGGATCAACAACATGGCACTCCTGGTTTTACCTGCTGTTTTGCCTTTTTTCCCAGGTTGTAGCAGCATCACCTTCCGCGGGAAATTAGTTTATGAAACACCGTGACAGCCAACGCCGTTAGCAATGCCAAAACGGTGCCCAACGGCACATACCAGGTCCAGGCAAGCGGCGTGAAAAAGGCTGCCAAACCCACACCCACAACGGAAACCATAAAGCCGGCAAAAGCCGCTTTTTCCGCCACGGCTAAAAATCCCAAAATATAAAGCCCAACCACCGCACCGGCCACTAGCGAGCTCAGCTTGAGGGCAACCACCACCACCGGGTTTTGGCTATCAGTAAACAAGAAGGCAATGGCCACAATCCCCACAGTCCAAAATAAGGTAAATAATTGTGCGATTTGGATGCGGCGGCGCTCGCTGGTGTGCGCATGCTGTGGGAAAAGATCGAGCATGGTGGACGAGGCCAGCGCGGTCACCGTGGCTGAGAGTGTCGATTGTCCAGTGGCAAAGATAGCCGCCAGCACAAGTCCAGTGATCCCTGCCGGCAGGTGCGCAACAATGAACTGCGGGAAAATAGCATCGGGGGAGGCAAACTGCTGACCATTGAAAAAGGCAAAAAGCCAGACACCAATAAAAAGGAAAAGTAAGAACTGCAGATCGGCCAGAATACCACTGGCAATCATTGCCTTCTGTGCATCGCGCAAATTGCGGCAGGCCAATACTTTTTGCACGATCAGCTGATCTGTGCCGTGCGAAGAGATGGTAAGCAATGCCCCACCGCAAATTCCTGCAACCAAATGCAACGGTTCGGTAAAAAACGAGCGCCAGCCGCCGGTGGTGCCGCCACTAAAAAAAACCCATTTTTCTGGCCGCACAAATGGATCGCTGCCGCTGGCATAAAGTACTGCCACCGCCGCCAGGGCACCAGCAAGATAGACCACCGCTTGCACCGATTCGACCCAGACACCGGAGCGCAGGCCGCCGCTGAAAATATAAGGCAGCGTCAGCGCAGCAAACACCAAAACCGCGACAGGTACCGACCAACCGCTGATGAGGGCCAATGGCAACGCGGTGGCATAAAGTCGGACGCCAGTTGCCAAAAGCCGCGTGAGTTGGAATACCAGTGCGGCAAAAAGGCGCATGCGCCGGCTGAAGCGCTTTTCGAGGAAGGCATAGACGGTCTCGCATTGGCCACGGAAATAGGCAGGTAAAAGGAAGAAGGCGACCAAAATGCGTCCTACCACATAGCCGAAGGCGAGCTGCATGAAGGTAAAATTCCCAGTGTA
>JANWWX010000214.1 GCA_025057195.1 Leptospiraceae bacterium
ATTTTGGAATCGAAGCTCGAAAGTTTTTTCCGAGAAAACCCAGACATCCCCAAGCAGAGAGAGCTATGGAGTGAAGAATTTTTTTCTGCCAGCATGCCACCGCATATCATCGACATGATCCAGAGCCTGATGAAAAAGAAAAAAAAACAACAGGCGCTGCTATTGCAGCAAAAGCGTAGCCTGCTTTCAATCCGTGTGCCCTACAGGGAGTTGGAAGAATTATTGCGCAGCACACAGGGCGTGCTTTCGGTACAGCTGATCCGCATCATCGACAAGCTAAGCCAATCCCTTGCTACACAGCCTGGCGATGAAAATTAAAATTCGTAGCCGAGGGAAAATACGCCCTGCCACTTGCCAATCGGCAGCGAATCGCGCCAGGTCCATGGGGTCGCCCAATCGATGCGTAGCATCAACCCTGGGAATAGGATGACCCGGATGCCAAGGCCAAAAGACATTTTCAGATCTTGGAATTCGTTGCGCTGGGGATTGAACCCCCGCCAAGTGCGCGGGTTGTCGAACGTGCTGCCACCATCGAGGAAGGCAACCATGGAAAAACCGCGCATTATCCACGGCACGGGAAAACCGAATGCCAAAGCGTCGAGCATCGGAAAACGGAATTCGAGGTTAAAGAAGAATGCGTGGAAGCCGCGCAGGGAAAGGAACGGATAACCGCGCAGCGTGTTGAAGCCACCGATGATCCACGGAAAATACTGCTGGTCAGGACCATTGGTCGTCGCGGCAAAAAAGCGCGTGGCAAAGATATAGCGCTGCCAGATGTGCCAATAGAAGCGGAAATCCGTCACATTACGATTAAAAATATAGTCGCGTCCTGAGACATTCATGCTCTGCTCACCGACATAGCTGAAGTGCCAGCCTTTCAAGGGACCAATGATAGAATAGAGCACGTTGTTATGGCGGAAACCGTATTGCACGGTGTAGGTGTTGGTGAAGGTGTCCGGGCGGATGCGTGCGGCGGGCACTTCGCGGGGATAAAAAAATGCCTCCTCGACCCGAGCGACATTAAACTGCAGCAATAGCGAGTCGAAGGGTGTGAGCGGATAGTCGAGGGCAAAATAACCGCCCATATTCATCACCGAAGCGATAAAGGGTGGAAAATAAAAAAGGTTGTTGAGAGTGGTAAGATCCACCAAATTTACCGGTGAAATAGGGAAAGTCGTGCGGAAAAATCCCCAGTGCATCCGCGTGCGTTTTTTGAGGTATGCATAATCAAAATTGAAAATCCCTAAACCGTTGGCGAGGAAATTGCCCACAGCGCTGAAGTTATGGTTACCCGTGAGGTCTGAGCCTGTCACGACCACCATGCCGGCAAGGAAACTGCCGGCAGAGGAGGCGCCATAGCCCAAAAGCAGGAAAACAAAATCAGGTCCCAAACGGGTGCGGTATGGCTCAATAGCCAAAGCCTTGCCTTTCAAGTTTGCCACAGGTAGGCTGAAGCCTTGGTAAGTGTGGACTATCGTGTCGTCGTGCGGTTTTTCATTCGCCTTGATTTCGCGCAGCGCGATGTCAAAACCCTGCTGGCGGAACTGGGTATAGACCACCCGGCGCTGTGCTGTCTGCTCCTGACTATAAGCTATTTGTGCTTCCAAGACACCACCTGCGGCGTCGGTGAGTTTTTTCTTCTGCAGCGTCTTGCGGTCGAGTAGGTAAAGGTTATGGATCCCTGTGTGGTTAGAAATATACAAAATCTGGTCGTTATTATCTTTTTCTGCAAAGTGGGCACAGAGCTGCTTTTGTGGCTCGAAAGTGAGTTGGCGCAACTTTTTTTCAACCAGGTCAAGCTCAAACAAATGGTAGTTGGGGCTTTCAATAAAGTTTTCTTTGTTCATGTTGGAGGAAAATACCAATAGTTGGTTGTCGCCTGAAAGTGCTGGATCTTTTTCGGAAAAAATATCGTTGGTGAGTTTTTCTATCTTATTGCTTGCCAACTCCAGCCGGTAGATGTCGGTGACGCCCAAGGTGACACCCACAAAGACAGCGTAACGGCCATCGGGGGAAAGCCGTGGCTGCATCACCATATCGACAGGCGGGGTAAACCGCCGGACAATCTGGCGTTTTTCCCAATCAAAGAGGATCAAGCGGTCTTTGCCTTGGCTGCGTGCGGAGAAAAATAAGTACTTGCCGTCGGGGCTAAAGCTGATCCTGTTTGTTAGAAGGTGTAATTGGAAAAACGTAGGATTGTCCGAGCTTTTCACTAACACTACTTCTTTATCAGAAAGATCCTTCGGTGGATTTAGGCTATAGTCTGGACCGGTCTTAAGCTCGCTGAGGTCGCGCAATACCAGTGCAGGATAAAAGCCACGTGCGCTAAGATAGGCAATTTTTTTCCCATCGGGTGAGATTGCCGGATGCAGGTTGATGATGGACTCATCGTCCAAGTGCCTGGTCAGGAGAGGTCCCTCTTCATTGTCGTACTTTTTGTTAGCGAGCGGGTAGTAATGGCGCTTGACCCAACGCCGCCAAGCGA
>JANWWX010000215.1 GCA_025057195.1 Leptospiraceae bacterium
CATCGCCAGAGTGGCCATCCGTAATCCAGACGTGGCGGCTGCCACCTCGCGCGGTGAGCGGCCGGCTGAGTTCTGCCACCGCTGCCAGAACCGCGGTGACCCCCGGGACGACACGCACAGGAATTGCAAGTTTGTGGAGTGCAGCGAGTTCCTCGGCCAGGTGCGCAAAGACTGCAGGGTCCCCACCTTTGAGTCGCAGAACTTTTTTTCCCGCCAGCGCATGGGCGATCATCGCAGAGATGATCATCGTCTGCGTCCAGGCATGCTGGCCGCAACGTTTGCCGACAAAAATTTTTTCAGCCTGCTCGGGGAACTGCGCCACAATTTCGTCACTAATTAGAGCATCATAAAGAATCACTTCTGCTTCGCGGATTGCCTCGAGCGCGCCCAAGGTCAGATGCTGTAACCCACCAGGACCGGCACCGGCAATGACCACGCTCCCAGTCATGCCAAAACCTCCTCGTTCATGATGGCTGCCGAGGTCATGTTGGTCTGGCTATCGACCAGAACACCGGCGCCTGTAGTCCAATTTTCGGCATAGCGGTCTAAAAGTACGGGTTGAGCAGTCTTGAGGATGACCTCGGCGATTTCGTTGAGGCCAACGCTGCTCTGGTCGGGCTCAAATGTCAAGGTGTGCAGATTGAGTTTTTTTTCCACCGATTTTACCAGGCACTTGACTTTGCGCGTTCCTGTCAGGAGGTAATAGGGAATTCCCATTTTGAGCGGAGCTGTATCCAGGTGGGTGAGAAAGACCCGGAAGAGTGTGCCTTTGGGGGGATTTTCGGCTGCATCGGTAAAAATATCACCGCGGCCAATGTCCAAATCGCAATCCAACTCAACCACCGCCGCATCGTCTGCATAGATTTCTTCAGCCGGACTGAGCGAGTAGTGGAGGGCACGGATGGTGGCCTCAGCACCCGACGTTTCGATGCGGATCTTTTGGCCGACGCGCAAAGTGCCTGAGCGCAAAATTCCCGCATAACCGCGGAAATCGTGCAGATCATTGGTCTGTGGCCGAAGCACACACTGGACAGTGTAGCGTGTGCCTTCTGCTCTGCGCTGCTGCGCCGGGCATTGCTCCAACACCTCAAGCAGCGGTTGGCCTGAATACCACGGCATCTTTTCGGAGCGATGGACAATGTTGTCACCCTTGAGCGCGGCAATGGGAATCAGGGTTTTTTGCAAGAAGGACATCGTGTTGGCCATGGCCAGAAAATCTTGTTCGATTTCCGCAAAGCGGTCTGCGCTATAGCCGACAAGGTCCATTTTATTGACGCAGACAATAAGGTGGGGCACCCGCAAAAGGTGTGCGATAAAGCAGTGCCGGCGCGTCTGTTCCAATATGCCGTGGCGGGCATCGATGAGGATGACTGCGACATCGGCCAGCGAGGCGCCGGTGACCATGTTGCGTGTGTACTGCACATGGCCAGGGGTATCGGCAAGGATGAACTTGCGCTTCGGCGTGGCAAAATATTTGTATGCGACGTCGATGGTGATGCCCTGCTCGCGCTCGGCCTTGAGTCCATCGGTGAGCAATGCTAGATTTAGCTCACCATCACCGACGCGCTCTTTTGCAGCAAGATAATCCAAATGCTCGCGGAAAACAGATTTGGTGTCATAAAGTAGGCGACCAATCAGCGTCGATTTACCGTCATCGACCGAACCACAGGTGAAAACACGCAGGAGATCCATAGCACCTCAAAAATAGCCGCTCATTTTGCGCTCTTCCATCGCTGCTTCGCTACGCTTGTCGTCAAGGCGAGCCCCGCGTTCGGCGCTGCGTGTGGTCATGATTTCCTCGATCACTTCGTCGAGAGTCTTGGCATTGGATTCAATGGCAGCTGTGCAAGTCATATCACCGACGGTGCGGAAACGGATACGCCGCCGCTCAATTTTATCTTCCGGTCCCAGCGCAACAAACTGCGAAACCGGAAAGAGCTGGCCCATATAGGAGATCACATCGCGCTCGTGTGCAAAATAGATCGAGGGTAGCTCGACATTTTCACGGCGTAGATAGAGCCAGACATCCAGCTCAGTCCAATTGGAAAGCGGGAAAACACGCACATTCTCGCCGTGGTGGATGTTGCCATTGTAGATGTGCCATAGTTCGGGGCGCTGGTTTTTGGGATCCCAACCGCCGAATTCGTCGCGCACTGAGAAGATGCGCTCTTTGGCGCGCGCCTTTTCCTCATCGCGGCGTGCGCCACCAATGCAGCAGTCAAAGCGGTGCTCAGCAATGGCCTCAAGCAACGTCACGGCCTGGATCGCGTTGCGGCTGGGGAATTTGCCTTTCTCCTCAACAGCCGTGCCGCGGCGGATGCTATCTTCGACATAGGCCACCACCAAGCGTTCCCCTAAGCGGCGTACAAGTTCGTCGCGGTAGGCAATCACCTCGGGAAAGTTATGCCCAGTATCGACATGGAGCAACGGGAATGGGAATTTCGCGGGGCGGAACGCCTTTTCGGCGAGCC
>JANWWX010000216.1 GCA_025057195.1 Leptospiraceae bacterium
CAGGTGCGGCGCGATCCCTTTGCGATGCTGCCCTTCTGTGGCTACCATATTGCCGACTATTTCAACCACTGGCTGCAGATGGGGCGCAACTTGGGCAACCCACCGCGCATGTTTTTTGTCAACTGGTTCCGCAAAGATAAAGATGGCAAATTCATCTGGCCTGGCTTTGGCGAAAATATGCGCGTCTTGCAGTGGATCGTGGATCGTGTCCACGGTAAAGGTACTGCCATCGAAAGCCCACTGGGCTGGATGCCACGCTATGAGGAAATGGATTGGACGGGGCTCGATTTCCCGCGCGAAAAATTCAACGAGCTGATGACGATCGACACCCGGCTCTGGAAAAACGAGGCGCTGCAGCACGAGGAATTGTTCGACAGCATTTACGATAAATTGCCCAAGGAACTTTTCTGGATCCGCCAGCTTTTGCTCTCCAGTTTATGGCGTTCGGGCGAAAAGTGGCTTGCCGGTAAAGTCGGGGTGACAACGCGCGCCAGCAACGAGTAAGTGCGCTGCTGGTTGGGGCATTGCCTTTTTTGGACAGCCACCACACTCTCCTGCGGTGGGGAGGTCTTCCCCAACAGTGCTGCACTTTTCCTGGAAGCACCAGCAGAGGCTTTTGGTGAAGTACAGGGCATAGCGCCGCATTGGGAAGCTGCCGGCAAGGGTGGGGCAGTGGCCACAGCCAACCCGCTTGCCACCGCCACCGCCATCAGCATTCTTAAACAAGGGGGCAATGCTGCCGATGCTCTTTTGGCTGCGGCGTGGGTTATGGCCGTGGCCGAACCACAATCTTCAGGACTGGGTGGTGGTGGTTTTCTTGTTTATTACAATGCCGCACAACAAAAAGCGTACGCGCTCGATGGGCGTGAAGAGCTGCCCGCCAACGCAGATCCGGGACTTTTTTTAGCAGCAGACAAGCGGCCCCTGAGTTTCACCGAGCGCATCGCCGGTGCCCGTGCGGTGGGGGTTCCCGGCAGCGTGGCGCTTTTGGCGGAAGTGCAGCGGCGCTTCGGCTCGGGTCGTTTTTCCTGGCGGGAGCTTTTGCAACCGGCGATCCTTTTTGCCCGAAATGGCATCCGTGTCTCCCCACGCCTGGCTTTGGCCATTTTGCGCAACCGCGAGCGGCTTTTGGCACAAAATGGTCCCAATAATCCTTTTTTGCGCGCGGGCGAGCCCTACCGAGCGGGCGAGGCATTTTATCAGCGTGAGCTGGCAGGGACATTGGAGCTTCTGGCAGAAAAAGGGCCAGCAGAGTTTTATACCGGCAGTATTGCACGCGACATCCTTGCCACTTTAAGAAATAATGCTATTTATCCTTCTGCCATGACCGCCGCGGATTTGGCAGACTATCGGGTTGTGGAACGGCCAGTTGCAAGTGCACGCATTGCTGGCGTCCAGTTTTGGACCATTGGCGCACCCGCCTCGGGAGCGACAGTGCTTACAATCCTACGCTCTTTGCCTAAAGCTAAAGATAGCACCGCACTCATGCTCAATGTGCTCAAAGCCAGTAAGGTGCCCCTGGCTGAGCGCGAGCGCTTCTTGGGCGACCCCGATTTTGCTTTGGCCAAAAAACCGCAGCATGAAGAAACAACCCAAATTTCCATTGTCGATGCGGCTGGCAATGCCCTGAGTTACACAGCCTCCATTGAAGCGAGCATGGGTTCGGCGCTCGTGGTGCGGGGTAGGGGATTTCTGCTCAATAACCAGCTCAGTGATTTTACGGCCGAGCCGGGTACTCCCAACTCACCGGAAAGCGGGCGTAGGCTACGCCATGCCCTCAACCCCGAGGCACAAATTCCAGGAGGCAAAAGGCCGCGCAGCGCAATGTCACCTCTGGTTTTCCGTTCCAACGACGGCAGGGTGGTTGCGCTCGGCTCACCCGGTGGCAGCACGATCATCGGCATCGTGGCACTCACTGCTGCGCGGATCCTTAACGGAGCATCTTTAATGGAGGCGATCCTCGCCCCACGCGCGGTGCTCTTGCCAGATGGCAGCGTGCTGGCCGAATGGCCACTCCGCCATGACCCACAATTCTTAAGCCAACTTGCGCGTGCGGGGCTTCCGCTCAACCCCCGCAGAGTTTTCTCTTTAGGGGCCGTCGAAGCGGCGGAGTGCCGAGAAAACATCTGCCGTGCAGCCTGCGATCTCCGCCGCGAGGGGCTGGCCCAGGTGGTGGAGCCCGATTTTTAATGGTGCTAGCGTTTTCAGACTGGATCGTCGTCGTTTGCTATTTCTTGTTGAATTTTGCTTTTGGCATCTATGCCCTCGCCAAAGCACGAAAGACCACAGAGGACTATTTTCTTTCTAGCCGCAACTTACCGTGGCATTTAGCAGGGCTTTCGCTCGTGGCCACCACCTTTGCCGCCGATACCCCGCTGGCGGTAACCGGCATTACTTTGGAGTGGGGCATTGCCGGCAATTTCCTGTGGCTTTCTTTAATCCCCTCAGGCATCCTGACGGCGCTTTTT
>JANWWX010000217.1 GCA_025057195.1 Leptospiraceae bacterium
AATTTTTTCAGTTTTTCAGAAAAATTTTTTGCCGGGCTGTGGCTTAAAGGGCTTTTACATAGAACTCAGCGTGCTGTGCGGCTTGTGTTTTTTGATCCTTTGCTTGGGTGGTTACTGTTTAATTGCCACCCTAAATTACTCGACGGAGAAAACTTGTGTAGAACATAGGAGCATGCGGCTAACTTTTTCCCGTTGGGCTTTTTGCATTTTGCTGCTGCGCGCACTTCATGCCGAGCCGCAGAGTCCGGGGGTTCTGGCGCAGGCCGAGGCACAAGGAGACCTGCGTTTCATCCATTCGCTTTTCCACGAAGTGCATGCCACGGCGTTCATCCAGATCCCGCCCCAGCCGCCCGCTGACCTTTTTTCCGGAGTTGCGGGGGTCAATTTGCGTGATTTCATTGCCCGTGTGCTCCGCTATTATGGCCATATCCGGGTTGATCACACCAGTCTGGGTTTCCCACCAAGTCTGGCTGCAGCATTAAAACTGCATCTGGTATTTTTTCCGCTGCCCTTAAAATTTTTCCAAGGGCGAGCTTACCTTGATTGCACAGTAGAGGGGATCCCGTTTGGGGCTGAACTTTTAGAGCTCAACGGGCACACGCTGCCGCAGATTTTAGAGCGTTTCGCACAAACTGTGCCGATCCGGGAGACGGATGGTACCATCGACGATCTTCGCCTGGAAGATAGCTTTTCGTATTTGTATTATATTACCTTTGGGCCAGCGCAAAGGTGGCGTCTTTTAGTGCGGTCAGGAGGCAAGCAGCACAAGGTTGAAATCGCCATGCGTGAAGACAATCCACTAGCATTTGCGCGCCGTTCTTTGCAAAAACCGCAATACCAAGAACCCATTGCGGCATTTTTTAACACACAGCAACGGGTGGCAATCCTGGCACTCAATACCTTTTTTCCACCGGACAAAGAGCGCAGCACTGCCGAGGCATGGAATAGCATGCTTTACCAATTCCACGAGGAAGCACGGCGCACCAACATGGAGAACTTGATCCTCGACTTGCGCATCAATCGGGGTGGAGTGATGTTTTTGGCCGCGGTGGCTGCCACTTGGTTCATTGAGCAGCCGGTCGAGGACAAGACAAATAGCCGCGCGCGTGCCAGAGTTTTGCCGTACCGCGAATGGCTTTCCAGGATCAATGGGATGGCGGCCAACGAACAACTCATCCGTGAGACCGAACAGCACTTACAGAAAGAGTTTAGCGACACAAGGGTGAATGGCTATTTTGCCACCCGCCGAGGCTGGGCGCGCTACCTGACATTGTACCCAGTGGTGCAGCGCCATCCATTCCGCAAGGTGTTTATTTTAGTTTCCCGCGCGACATACTCGGCAGCGGTATTCTTTGCGCGGCTGGTAAAATTGGGTAACCCCAACGCGCTTCTGGTCGGTGAGGAAACCGGCAGCCCGGGTGATGGACACTCGGCAGAAATCCTGCTGTCATATCGCTTGCCACGGTCAGGGCTTTTGCTCGAAATCCCTATGGTGGCAGTGCAATTTGACCCCGTTTTGCCTGGGCAAAAACCCGGGCGCGGGCTTTTACCCGACATTGTGAGTGTGCAGAAGGCAGAGGATTTTGTCCAGGAGCGGGACACTCAATTGGAGTCGATCCATGCACTCCTGAGCGAAAGGCGATGAGAGTAGCGTGTGCGCTCACGGTGCTTTGGGCCGTAGTGCTGGGCTGCCGCAGCGATCCCATCCGCGATCGTCCCATTTCGTTTTCGGCGTGGCGCCGAGAACAAATGCTCGATTACGTGCGCAACCACTACCGCATCGAACAGGATAGCCTGGAGATGCTGCCGGTAATGGTGGTGGCGCACTACACGGCGATGGATTCGTTCGATGTTTCTTTTGAGTATATGAACCGGGAAGAGATGGAAACGGGGCGCAGCCTTTTGCGCAAAGCCGGAAACGCCAACATCGCAGTGCATTTTTTGGTCGATAAAGACGGCAGAATTTTTCGACTGATGCCCGAAAACCAAATTGGCCGCCATACCATTGGCCTCAACCGCCACGCAGTGGGCATTGAAAATGTGGGTCTGGATGCCAATTCGCTCACGATGGCACAGGTGGAGGCCAATGCCTATATCGTGCGCCGGCTGGCCAAAAAATTTCCCATCCGCTATCTGATTGGCCATTCTGAATACCGCCGCTTTGAAAATACCCCGCTGTGGGACGAAATCGATCCAAAATACCGCACGGAAAAATACGATCCCGGCGAATGGTTCATGGCCGCACTGCGTGCCCGCCTAGCCGACTTGAATTTGGCGGCAGAATATAACCGCTCGGAAATTCCCGATAGGCTATATTATACTGTCGCCAAGGCAGCAGAACGTGGCGGGTTTTCGGGTGTTGCTTTAGTAATAGACAATGGTAACGTGGTATTGCGCGCGGCGTGGGGAAAAAATCCAGAAAATGGGAAACCCCTTTCCCCCGAGGACCGCTTT
>JANWWX010000218.1 GCA_025057195.1 Leptospiraceae bacterium
TATATTAAATACCCAAAAATCGCGGAATTTTTTCAGTTTTTGAGAAAATTTTTTTGGTATTGGCTTTTGGTTTTTTACATAGCACTCTAGCCCTGTGTGTTGCGGTGTTTTTTAGACCATTGCTTGGGTGGTCACGTCCACGGTGCTTGCCTTTGGGGGTTGTTATAGATAAAGCTCCGTCAGATTTTTGGTCAGGTATTCAAACGCCTCTTGTGGATCATCGGAAAAGTGCACGAGCGCAATGTCTTCGGGTTGGATCATGTGCCAAACTGCCATGGCCTCGAAATCGATGACCTGATCCCAGTATTCCTTGCCAAAGATGACGATCGGTAGCCGCTTTTGGATCTTATGTGTCTGGACCAGTGTTAAGATTTCAAAAAGCTCGTCGAGCGTGCCATAGCCACCGGGAAAGATCACCAATGCCTTGGCTAAGTTCATCAGCCAGAACTTGCGCATGAAGAAATAGTGGAATTCAAAATTGAGCGATTGGGTAATATAGGGATTGGGGTGCTGCTCAAAAGGCAGCGAAATATTCATGCCAATCGAAAGGCCACGTGCGTACGATGCCCCGCGGTTGGCTGCCTCCATGATGCCTGGACCGCCGCCAGAGCAGATGATGAAGCGACGCGCCTCAGCCGGCAGCGATTTAGACCACTGGGTGAGCTTGTAGGCAAGGCGTACTGCATCTTTGTAGTATCGTAAACGCAAGTGGAAGCGCGCGGCCTCCAAGTCGTTCCACTTGCCGGCTGCCTGCAACCGCGCGCGCTCGGCTTTCGCCTGGTGCGGTGCCGGTAGGCGTGCGGAGCCAAAGAAAACGATGGTGTCCTTGATGCGGAATTTTTCGAATTGCGCCAAAGGCATCAGGTATTCCGCCAAGATGCGCAGCGGGCGCGCCTCAAAAGAGGACATGAAGTCAGGATCATTATATGCCTTAAATACTGCCCGTTTGCGTGCCATATTTGATTATCGGTTTTCGCCCGATCGAGTCTATAAATTCTCTTGCTGGCGACGCGGAATATTTGTATATTTACTGCGTGGTAGATCCACAAGAGGTGGAGCGCCGTATTGTGGCCAGTATCCCTGGAGCAAAGGTGATCGTGCGGGACCCCCTGCGTGACGGTGAGCATTTGGAGGCAGTGGTCGCCTCGGAAAAGTTCGTGGGGATGCCGCTGGTCCAGCAGCATAAGCTGGTGATGGCGGCGTTGCGCGACCTGCTGCAGGAACGGCTGCATGCGCTTCAGCTCAAGACCATGACTCCCGAGCAGTTCCAAAAGGAATTCCTATGACAATCGAAGAGAAGAAAAAGGAAATAGAACGCGACATCCGTGAAAATAAAATCATCCTCTATATGAAAGGCACAAAAGAATTCCCGCAGTGCGGTTTTTCAGCACGCGTGGTGCAGATCCTTAACCGCTATGGGGTGGACTATGTGACCCGCGATGTCCTGACGGATCCGGTGTTGCGCGAGGCGATCAAACAATATTCGGATTGGCCGACGCTACCGCAGCTTTATATCAACGGCCAATTCATCGGTGGCTGCGACATTGTCACGGAAATGGACCAGAAAAACGAGCTGGCACCGCTTTTGCGCTGAGCGGCAGTGAACCGCTTGCTGGCCCAGAAGATCCTCCAGCACGAAAGCCGCATTGACGAGTGGCTGCGTGCGCACGAAAAAAAATCGCCTTTCTATCTTTCAGCAGACGTACGCGATGCCGGCTTCAAGGTCTGCCCTATTGATGCCAATCTCTATCCTGCCGGATTCAACAACCTGCATCCAGAATTCCACGGCGTTGCAGCCCAAAGCCTGCGCAATGCCCTGGCAGATAACGGGGTCTATCCCGAAAGCAAGCTGCTCGTTGTCAGTGAGGAACACACGCGCAACTTGTTTTATCTGGAAAACTTGCACGTGCTCGGCCACATTTTCGAAATGGCGGGCTTTGCCGTGGAATTTGCATCGCAGTTTGTTTTGCCTGATGTAGAGTACGAAAATGGGCTGTGCCGCTTGGTGACGGCAAAAAATAACACTGTGGTTTTGCTCCACCCTGAGCTGGCCGCTGAACGCCTCGAACAATTTGCCGCGATCATCCTCAACCATGATTCCTCCTCAGGGACTGCCGAGTGGATCCAAGCTGCCCACAAACCAGTACTCCCTCCCTGGCAGGCGGGATGGCACAGCCGCAGCAAGGCATGCCACTTTGTCCATTACCGTAACCTGGTGGCCGAGCTTGCCCACATCGCTGGGCTGGATCCCTGGTTCCTCTCTGCGTTGGATGCTCCCGTGCGCGACGTGGATATCAATTTGCCAAAAGATCGCGAGCGCGTGGCGGAGGCTGCCGAAAAGCTCTTAGCACAGATTGCCGAAAAGTATGCAGAATATGGTATCCGGGAAAAGCCCTATGTTTTTCTCAAATCAGACCATGGCACCTATGGCATGGCCATGCTCAC
>JANWWX010000219.1 GCA_025057195.1 Leptospiraceae bacterium
AAAGCACAAAAGTGGCGATGGCTGCCCACAAGGCGCCGCGCGCAGTGGCACGGCGACTGAAAAGCCCCATGAGAAAAATAGCCAATGCCCCTGGGCTGACAAAGCCGGTAAATTCCTGGATGAACTGGAATGCCTGTTCCAGGTTTTGTAGCGCAACTGCCAATGGCATTGCGATCAGGAGTGCGCTGAGCGCGGCGATGCGGCCGACACGCACCAATTTGCTTTCGTCCGCCTGCGGTGCGATATGGTGGTGGTAAATGTCCATGGTGAAAATGGTGGCAATGCTATTCATCATCGAGGCCAGCGAGCTGACGATGGCTGCCACCAGCGCAGCAAAGGCGAGTCCGCGCACGCCGTGCGGCAAAAAGTTGCGCAAAAGCCATGGGTAGGCATCGTCAGGTTTTGCAATCTGGCCGTGGTAATGACTCTGTGGGTCGTTGGTCAAGACCCAGGCGACAATGCCAGGGATGACGACAATTAGGGGTAAAAGGAGTTTGAGCAGGCCGGCAAAGGCAAGTCCGCTCTGCGCCTCGCGCACGGTTTCTGCGGCCAGCGCGCGTTGGATGATGTACTGGTTGCAACCCCAGTAATACAGATTGGCGACCCACATCCCACCCAAAAGCACGCTCAAACCCGGCAAATTGGCATACTGTGGGTGGCCACGGTCTAAAATCATGTCGAATTTTTGCGGTGCCTTGGCCAAAAGCGTTTGGAAACCGGCTGCGGCAGAATCCTGACCCAAATGGCGGAGCGCAATCCAGGTGGTAAAAAGCCCACCCCCGACTAAAAATACCACCTGCACCACATCGGTGATTGCTACCGACCGCAGACCGCCATAGACCGAATACGCCGCAGCAAAAATCCCCAACAAGATGATACCTGGCCACAGCGGATCAATATTGCCGGCTAGGAATCCCGATTCTGCCATGAGCACGTTTTTGATCGTGAGCGCGCCAAGATAGAGGATCGACGACAGGTTGACAAAGGTGAAAACTAAAAGCCAGAAGATCGCCAGCACCGTGCGCACACGGTCGTCAAAGCGGCGCGCCAAAAATTCCGGCATGGTGTAAATGCCCATGCGCAAAAATACGGGTAAAAAAAACACCGCGATCACAACCAGCGTGATTGCGGCCATGAACTCGTAAGAAGCAATGCCCATGCCGATGGCAAAGCCAGAGCCAGACATCCCGATGAATTGCTCGGCAGAAATGTTGGAGGCAATGAGTGAGGCACCGATGACCCACCAGCGCAGCCCCTTGCCAGCTAAGAAATAGTCGGCGGCTTCCGTATCGTGCTTTTGGGGGCGGCCGGCAAATAGGCCAATTCCTAAAACCAAAAGTAAGTAAATGCACAAAATTAGGATGTCGAGCCAGTTGAAGTGCATTGCTCTGAATGTAGCCTCAGTGCGCGACTACAAGCATTTTTGGGTTATTTTTAGGTGCCACAAAAGGTGCGGTAAGGTGGGCCGGGCGGTGCCGGTTCGCGGAAACTTTGGTTCTCTGGTGTTTCCACAAAAGGGCTGCGCACTTGTCTTAGGAGCTCGTGGAATGGCGCAAGATTGCCGTCGTTCGTGGCCGCCCTGAGCGCTTCCTCCACCTTGTGGTTGCGCGGGATCACAGCGGGGTTGATGGCGCGCATTCTTTGTGCAATCTCGATTCTGGATAAATCCTGCTGGCTCAGGCGTTCCTGCCAGCGCGCACACCAGGCTTGAAACCCTGCTTCCGCAAAGAGCTTGTCGGTGCCGGCAAAAAAAGTGTCAGGATGGGTATTTGGGTTGGCTCCCGCATCTAAAACAAATGCCAAGCGGCGGAAGGTATTGGTGAAATCGGCTTGGCATTGTTGTAGCCACTGGAATAGCTCTTGCAAAAGCGGCACGTCGTTTTCTGTGGGATGGAAAATCCCCACTTTGGCAAAAAGCTTTTGGGAATACTTTTGGTCAAAAAGCTGGCCATATTGTGCTAGCTCCGCTTCGGCAATGGCGATCGCCTGCTTTTCCTCATCGGCCAAAAGGGGCAACAGGGCCTCGGCAAAGCGTGCCAGATTCCATGCCCCAATGGCAGGCTGGTTGCCATAAGCATAGCGGCCATAGTGGTCGATCGAACTAAACACCGTCGCTGGGTGGTAGCGGTCCATGAAGGCACAAGGCCCATAGTCGATCGTCTCGCCCGAAAGTGCCATGTTGTCGGTGTTCATCACCCCATGGACAAAGCCGAGACACTGCCACTGCGCGATCAGCTCCGCCTGCTTTTCAATCACTGAAGCCAAAAAAAGCCGGTAGCGTTCAGGTAATCCTATCAGGTGCGGAAAATGGCGCGCGATTGTGTAGTCGGCGAGCGCTTCAAGTGGGATGATGTCCTGCCTTTCGGCGGCAACCACGGCGGCAAATTCAAACGTGCCGACCCGGATGTGGCTTGCGGCG
>JANWWX010000021.1 GCA_025057195.1 Leptospiraceae bacterium
TCGGGCGTGAAAACGAGGGCACAAGCATCCCGAAGTCCACACGGGCCGGAGAGGTCCCGCACCTGCGTGCGATATTGCTCACGGGCAGTATCCACACCTATGCGGCAATACTGATCGGTATCCCCGTCTTGGTGTTGTGGGGTGGGGTAGCTGCATTACTTTGGACGATGATTTTGGGCGTGCTCCTGGCCTCGCTGCGCTTTGCCCAGGGCATTTTGGCCGTTAAATACCGAGAGAAGGCAGAGAAAAACTGGTTGGGTGGAGCGGCGGCCATCATTGCCGGGGGTTTTCCTGGCAGGCAGTTTGCCCTAATCTATGCTGCATTGGGCGTGGCTGCCGTTTTAGTTTGGGGTGCTTTGACCCAAGCCGAATTGTGGCACAATTTTTTTGAGCCAGCAACTCACATAAAAACCCAGAAACAGGCGTTGCCCTACCGCCTGGACGAACATGCCTTTGCTGGCCAATCGGCCTTGCTGCTGATGGCGGTTGTGGGATTGTTTTTCACGTTAGGGGGCATTCGCCGGATTGGCCGGGTTGCAGCTTGGCTTGTGCCAACGGCGACTGCACTGCTCCTACTTTTGGCAGCTTACCTCATCGCCCAAAATGTGCAGAAATCCTGGCAACTTTTCCATCAGGGCTGTAGCCAGGCACTCAACTGGAAAGGACTTGTTGCCGGTGGCTTCACCACTTTGCTGATTTTCCAGTGTGCAAGTTTCAATGGCGTGGTGGCACCGGAGGCAGCCACCGGGCTTGCCACCCCTATCATAGCCGCTTCCGTCAACGACTATCCGGTCAAACAAGGGCTCATCTCGATGTCAGCCGCACTTTTTTATAGCACTATTGTCGTTCCGCTTTTGGGACTTGCCTACGCGGTGGGTTTGCCCGAGTTGCCGGCGGTGCAAGGCAAGGCGATATCCTCACCGATTTCAGCAGCGGGACTGGCACAGGCCATGCAGTTTTCGTTTGCGCATATTTTTACAGCTGGGCTTGGCCGTGGGGCATTCTTCGTGCTCGCCGTTGCGCTGTTTCTGCTCGGAACGGTTGCCATCGCCGTGTGGATTGCGATTTTAGACCGCTTACTTTGGGCGCTGCGCTTGGGCGGCTGGCTGTGGCTTTTTCGTTTGTGCTATCTTTCGCTTTTCATCTTTTCCCCTGCGTTGGCATCCCTGGCACCCAAGTTGCAGATTTCGGCAGTGCTACTGGGGCTGATGGCGCTGCTTTTTACAGCAACGCTTTTGGCCAGAGCCGGCGAGGTGCGTAAGGAGGCAGTTGCCTATTTTGCGCAGTATCCGCACCGGCACGATCTGGCAGTGCAGTTTTATGTCCTGCTTTTACGCCTTTTACCGAAAAATACTGTTTCAAAAGCCAGCGGCTTTCTTGCCGGGTTGCGCTTGCCGCGCTTCATCATGACTCCAGTGATCTTGGCATTCGCGAAAATCTATAAAATCAATATCCAGGAAGCTGAGCTCGAGGTGCGCGATTATGAATCGCTCAATAAATTTTTCACACGCGCGCTCAAAAATGGGGCACGCCTAATTGACCAAAAAGAAAATGTCGTCATTTCCCCGGTCGATGGCACAATCCTGGTTGCTGGCTCACTCGAGCGCGGCCTGCTCTTGCAGAGCAAGGGCATGGAATCCACACTGTCAGGTGTGCTCGGCAACGATCGCTTCTATAAAAATTTTTTGGGTGGGCATTATATCACGATCTATCTTTCACCGCAGGACTACCACCGCATCCATGCCCCGGTCGATGGCCGCATCATTGGCTACTATTACCAACCGGGGAAACTTTTTCCAGTCAACAATATTGCGGTCAACACAATCAACCAGCTCTTTTCACGCAACGAACGCCTGATCACCTATATCCAGAGCGACTATGGCCTGGTTGCCGTGGTCAAAATCGGGGCGACCTCGGTGGGAAAAATCCGCGTCACTTATGATCCCACCATTGCCACCAACCGCTGGGTGCGGCTACCCCGTGAGCATTTTTATGAAGAAGAAATCCGTATCCGCAAAGGCGCTGAACTCGGCCGCTTTGAGATGGGCTCGACAGTGATGCTACTTTTTGAAAAAGACACAGTGGAGTTATTGGACTTCGAGGAACGCCAGAGAGTGCTTTTGGGCCAGCCGATAGCGGTATTCACCCGCCAAAAGCCGAAAACCAAACCTAAGGAGCCACATAAAAGGGCGCGGGTGAAAGGAGTGCAGCGGTGAAACTGGGCATTGTCGGACTGGGCAAAATGGGATCGGCGATGGCGCAGGCGCTGGCCAGCCGCTACGAAATCATTGGCTACGAGAAGAGTGAGGCAGTGCGCAAAAAATTGCGGCCTGCACTTGCCAAAAAAATCCAATTGGCCGAATCGCTGGAAAACCTTTTAGAACTCGCAGAAACGGTGGTGGTCGCAACCAAGCCGCAGCAAGTAAAAGAAGTAGTTGCCAATATCCGCGACCACCGTCTGGTCATCAGCATTGCCGCCGGAGTTTCGCTGAGAGTCATCGACTCTGCCCGCTCTGCGGCAGGACCCACCATCCGTGCCATGCCCAATTTACCCCTTCTCATCCGCCGTGGCATTACCGCCTATACAGGAAACCGCTTTTGTACCCACGAGGAGTTGGCACTGGCCCAAGAGATTTTCTCGTATCTCGGTGGAGCCATCTACCTTGAGCAAGAAAAGATGCTCCATGCGGTGACAGCCCTTTCTGGTTCGGGTCCAGCTTTTGTTTTCCTTTTTCTACAAAATCTGGAGGATGCGGGAGTGTTGCTCGGGCTTTCGCGCGCAGAAAGCCGTCGCTTAGCCATCGCAACGGTGTTGGGCGCCACAGAACTTGTGCGCCAAGAGGATTGCGCCCCGCAGCAGCTGATCCACGATGTTGTCTCTCCTGGCGGGACAACAGCTTTAGGACTTAGAGCACTGCATAAAAATGGTTTTCCGTTCGCGGTGCAGGAAGCAGTGATCGCTGCAGCACGCCGCTCGGTGGAACTGGCCCAAGAGGCACGGGCACAGCAAAATAGCGAGTAGTGCGCGAAGCGGAAATCCTGAGCTTTATTGCCAAACTTGCCTGCTCGCGCGGCAACCCACTGCCGGCGGACGACATTGGCAGGATGCCGAAATCCAGAATTTATGCAGCGACCGATAGCGTAATCCAAAACACCCACTATCGTGAAGATTGGCTCAAGCCACAGGATGTCGCCTATAAGCTTTTTGCGCGCAACTGGTCAGATTTTTTGGTCAAGAATATCCGTCCCGAAGCCGCGCTGCTCAATCTGGGCCTGCGTCCCCGGGCAGGACTGGGACGCTTTGTGCGCGATTTCCTGCGCGCGCTCGATCAGCTCTTGCTGCAGCACCGCATCACGCTCATCGGCGGTGATTGTGCCCGTGCTGAATGCGACCACTTCACCCTCACATTTTTGGGGCGTCGCGGCCATTTTGTGCCGAGAAAAGCACGTACCATCCAGCCGGGTGATCGGATCTTGCAGTTTGGTGCTATCGGGGCAAGCGAGGCTGCGCGCCTGCTTTTGGAAAAAAATAAAACCCTGCCCCGACAGAGAGTGGTAGGATTTTTGCGTCCCCATGTTTTCCCCGCATTGCCCCGCTCGCACCAGCTTTTGGCAACAATCGACCAAAGCGATTCAGTGGCAAAATCGCTCTGGCTTTTGGCCGAGGCCAATCGTGCCGTTTTGGAAGTAGAGCTGTCGGATTTAGACGTCGTCCCCGAATACCAAGCACTTTGTGAGGGCAATCCGCAGCGGCTTGTTGCAGCGGCCGAGGACCTTGCGGTCTTCGCCATCGGCAGGCCACGGCAGGACATAGCACCTGCTTTTCGTGTTATCGGGAAAGTAAAGTCCATCCGCAGCAAGGCTGCTGTGCGCTATTTTTGGCACGGCATGCCAGTTGCCTTGGACACGGATGAGTTCGAACACTTTTGAAGGACCAACCATAGTCCTGCACCGGCCCCTGATCCCACAAAACACCGGCAATATTGCAAGGTTGTGTGTGGCATTGAATTCACCGCTCATCATCACCGGCAAAGCAGGTTTTCGCTGGGATGAGGCAGCGGTGCGCCGTGCGGGACTTGACTGCTGGCCATTTTTGCAGTTCCAACATTTCCCTCGCTTTGCCGATTTTTGGCGAACATACCGCAACCGGCGCATCATCGCCGTCAGCAAGGCCGGGGCTATCTCGGCGCTATCGTTTAATTTTGAAAAAGGCGACATCGTGCTTTTTGGCAACGAAACCATGGGCTTGCCGCCCGTTTTGCTGCGCAAACTGCCAACGAGTGTCTATCTGCCGATGAGTGGACCGGTGCGTAGCCTCAACCTGTCCAATAGTGTCGCCGTTGTCGCCTATTGTTATGTGCGTGCCGTCTGGGGTGACAAAGCTGTCCATTCGCCGCATGACTATCCCCGCACCTACTACCGCAGGCATGCGCCCAAAAATTCCTGAAATTATTCAGGAAAGCCTTGCCCCACACCTTACCAAAATCCACAGCGGGTGTGGGATCACTCTGCCCGCAAGTTTATGGCCGTGGCTTGCGTTTTTTGCTTACCAGTCTGTCCCAGAAGATGCAAGCCGTATGCTGTGGCTTGTGCCCGACGATGCCAGTGCGTTGGGCTTCGTGCGCGCCTGGGAGGCGCTGCAGCGGTTTGTCGGCAGTCGGGCCAATATCGCTGGCCTTGTTTCTTGGGGAGTGATTCCCTATAGCTTTTCTGCCCCCGACAAAGAAAAAGAATACCAGCGCACGCGTGCGGAATTGCTCATCCGCAGCCAAATGCCGTGCCTGGTTGTGGCTTCCGCAGAGGGCATGACTAACTATATCGCAACCGGCAGCAGCGGGACGGGAGCACTACACATCGCACGTGGCAAGCCGTGTTCCCGCAGCGCCGTGATCGAAATGCTCATAGCCTCAGGTTACCAAGAAGAACATCCTGTAATGCGGCCAGGGACATTTTGTGTCAAAGGCAGCATCATCGATTTTTTTCCTCCGGATGAAGACGAACCGATCCGTTTAGACTTTTTTGGGGATACTGTTGAGTCGATCCGTGTGTTTTCGCATGAAACACAGCGTAGCCTGGAAAGCCGCGATACGGTGCGCATTGCCCCGCTGCGGCCTGACACCACCGGCCTTGAGATAGCAATCCGAGATTTCCTCAAAAACCGCGCTGCCGAAAACCTACCGGGCTTTTTGGCCAGCGGTGGCTGCAACCTTGCCGGTTACGCCGATTTTTACCCTGTGCTGAGGCAGTGCACCGATTTGGCCACACTGTGGCAGGACCGGCTTTTTGCCTGCGCACCGGAAAAGATCACAAGCCGGCTCGACATCCTTTACCAAGAGCGTGACTATCTCTACACGCGCTGCCAGCATCCGCTCAAAATAGCACCCGAAAAACTTTTTCCCGCAAAAACCACACTCCTCCAATTTCTGGCTAAGGCGGTGGCTCTAAAAGAGCCTGTGGCTGCGGAGGAAAGTGCCTTTATGCCCGCACCCGTTTTTGGTGGCAGGCTTGCACTCTTACGCGATTTCATAGAACGCCATCCGAACAAGAAGATTTATTTTTTTATTGAATCACCCCACCAGAAAGAGAGGCTCACCAACGCGCTCAAAGAAGTGGCAATTCCAGAAATCCTCCATTGTTATTATCCAAACGGATTCTCCAATGAAAATTTTGTGCTTTTGACCGAAAACGATGTCTTCGGCCGTGTTGTCCGCAAATACACTCCCGACAAGGCGATCAGCCGCATCATCGAAAGCTATACAGACCTCAAAGAGGGCGACTATGTAGTGCATGTCAATTATGGTATCGCGCGTTTCAACGGGCTCTGCCGCATGCGGGTGCAAAATACCGAACGCGATTTTTTAGAGTTGGTGTTTGCTGAAAATGCGAAGCTTTTTGTGCCACTCGACCAACTGCAGCTGGTGCATAAATACATTGGTGCTACGGAAAACCCACGCTTGGATTATTTGGGCAAGAAATCTTCGTGGGCGAAAACCCGTGCCCGCGTACGGCGCATGGTGGATAGCATTGCGCAAGAACTGATCGAGCTTTATGCCAAAAGGCGTGAACAAAAGGGCTATGCCTTTCCACCGGATACAAGCTTCCAGCACGATTTTGAAGCGGCTTTCCCCCATACCGAAACTGAGCACCAATTGGCCGCGATCCAGGCGATCAAGGCGGATATGGAATCGGATCGGCCCATGGATCGCCTGGTCTGCGGTGATGTCGGTTTTGGCAAGACCGAGGTGGCCATCCGCGCAGCGTTTAAGGCGGCGATGGCTGGACGCCAGGTGGCCGTGCTTTGCCCCACCACGATTTTGGCATTCCAGCATTACCGCACTTTCAGCGAGCGCTTTAAAGGCTATCCCGTGCGGATTGATTATCTCAGCCGTTTCCGCAGCGATCGCGAAGTCGCTGCAATCAAAAAAGATCTGGCAGAGGGCAAAATCGACATCATCATCGGCACCCATGCGCTCCTTTCTGATGATATCCGCTACCGGGCATTGGGTTTATTGGTGGTCGATGAAGAACAGCGCTTTGGCGTCGAACACAAAGAAAAGCTGCGCCGGCTCAAGACTAACATCGATTGCCTGACGCTCACGGCCACGCCAATCCCGCGCACGCTGCACATGGCGCTTTCTGGCATCCGCGAGTTGAGTGTGATTGAAACGCCACCGGCCGACCGGCGCAAAATCGAAACCCATGTTCTGGAGGAAAGCGAAGAAATCCTGCATTTTGCCATCCAGCGTGAGCTTGAGCGGGGTGGCCAGGTCTATTTTTTGCACAACAAAGTCAAAACCATCCACGAACAGGCAGCGCACATCCGCCGCCTATTCCCGCAATCCCGTGTGGCAGTGCTGCACGGGCAAATGCCGGAAGATGCCATCGAAGAAATCATGATCGATTTTTACGGCCATGCCTACGACATTTTAGTCAGCACCACCATCATCGAATCGGGAATCGACATCCCCAATGTCAACACACTGATAGTGCGCAACGCCCACGAATTTGGCTTAAGCCAACTTTACCAGCTTAAAGGTAGGGTGGGGCGCTCAGCCCGCCAGGCGTATGCCTATTTTTTCTACCCTCCTGGTGCGTTGAAGACACTCACGCCAGAAGCGCAGCGCCGGCTGGAGGTTTTGGCCGAATACGACGACCTGGGCGCTGGCTTCCGCATCGCGCTCAAGGATTTGGAAATCCGCGGGGCTGGCAACCTCCTGGGCCGTGAGCAAAGTGGTGAAATTATGGAGGTCGGCTTTGAGCTTTATGCGCAGATGCTGGAGGAAAAAATCCGCGAGCTAAGGGGACAAAAAATCGAACAAGAGTTCCACACCACGGTCGTTTTGCCGTGCGACTGGTATTTCCCCGATGACTACATTGCCGACACGCGTTCTAAAATGGAGTTTTACAAGGCGATTGCACAAGCACAGAACACTGAGGAATTCCTCGCCATCCGCGAGGCACTGCTCGATCGCTTTGGTCCACCACCGGCAGTGGTCGAGTGCATGCTGCTTTGTGAAGAAATCCGACACATCGCTTGCGCACTGCGTTTGGAAAAACTTGCTTTGGATAACGAAGAAATGGTAGTTTATGCCATTGTCTCTGCTGAGCACCGGCTCGACCTGCAAAAACTCACACAACTTTTGTCGAAAGACCACCGCATCGCGCTGGATCGGCGCGACGCCCGGCGCATCAACTTTAGCATCCCACAAGAGCCGCAGCTCAACTTTTTCCGTGAATTGCGCGGCATCCTGCGCAGGCTGGCGGCAGAAGAGGGCAAATAGCTATTGCGCCTCGACCGATTTGACCCGGGGCGGGCCAGGTAGATCCTTGCGCCGGATCGTCACCTGACGCAGCGGACTCTGCCACACCCAGTTATCGGAGGCTTTGCCGCTGACCGCATAGAAAAAAGTGCCAGGTGGTAGGGATAATGTCGCGCGGTTTTTGCCGCGCACGCTTTTTTTCAAAATCGGCTGTTTTTTTTGTGCATCCGCAAAAACTTCCACCGTATATGCCGTATCTTTTTTGTTCGGTTTCCATTCGACTGCGAACGTGGCCCGTGCGGCATCGGGCTCAAGCCAAATTTCCTCCGGCGCACCGACGGAAAGCAATGCTTTTTTTTCGCCTTCTTGGTCGGCATTCTGCTTCAGCCGGGCTGATTTTTCTTTGCCTTGCGCTTTTTCTGGCAACTGTGCCGATGCCAAAAGCCCATCCTGCTCGGAGACCACGAAATGCGATTTCAAGCTGCGGTTTTTTTCCGGCAAACTGACACGCCAGTAATACTTACCTGGCTTGAGTTTGGGCACAGCATAGCTATTTTCTATTTTTTCCGCGCGTGTGATCACCGGATTAAAATCGGGACTCTGTGATAGCTCGACGGTCGCAGGTCCTCCCTGCCAGCGCAACACCAGTGTCTCTGCCTGATTGGTGGGTACAAGCTCACCCTGACGGGGGGCTACCAGCTCGAGCCCTGCACTTGGCCTGATCCGGAATGTGCCAGTGCCCGAGGATATGAGCTTGTTTTGTGCCAGGCAGGTGGCGCGCCAATAGTACGTGCCATGGGGGAGTTTTTCGCGATGCGTGCTACCTTTGGCAACCTTGATTATGCGCTCAGTCTTGTCACCCGACTTGAGGTGGATGTTGCAGTCGCGGCTTTCCGGCGGCGCTTCAAACACAAAATCGACGGGACGGTTTGGGTCATCGAAGACAATTTCTTGCGGCGGCGATTTTAATCGGATCTCCGTTCTGGTTTTTTGGAACTCATCTCCCTTTTTTTCGACAATCTCTCCCGACTCGGCAATGGTTTTTTTATTCCCTTGTGCAATCTTTGCCCGACCCTCTTTGACATCGACAGAAAGCTCTTTGCCACGGCTCGCCACCTGCGCGCGGCCTTTTTCCAGCTCGATGGTACTGCCGTCTGCAGCGCGGATCACGCCTTTCCCTGATTGCCGCGTATCGGCTTGGATGTTGCCCTCGCGCAGCGTGAGCATTGTGCCCTCCGCGGGGTCCTCAATTTCCACTAAGCTTTCCGGATCGATCTCGACACGCGCACCGTTTTTGAAACTGAGCCGCGCATCGGAATTTTCTTGCGTCATGATCCAGTCGTAAGCATAAACCGGCGTTTTTGGTTCGACGTCTTCCCAGACCATACGGTCAGCAAATTTCCGCTGCACCTGGCGGTACTTATACTCGACCTCTCCCACAGGTTGCGCCTCGCCTTTGAGTCCAGAACGACGCCGCCAGTGGCACTGCAGCAGGTAGAGCAGCAAGGCCACTGCCAGGAGCAGCAGTGCAGTGACAATTTTGTCGCGCCGGCTGAGTACCATCAGAGTTCTAGTTTTTTCTGTGGATAAAGTCCTGTCAACTTGTGTAGTTCATTCAAAGTCTTCGGTGCTGCAGGGTCGCCCAGCCGACCGAGCACAGCATAGACGCGCTGCGCTTCGGATTTGCCCTTGACTAGTACCCGCTTGAGCGGGATGCAGGCAAACTGCTTTTTGACCAAGTCATAAGTTGATTGTGCTATTAGGATGTCGGCACCAAAAAATTTGGTCAAGCCTTCCAGGCGGGAGGCGAGGTTGACGGTATCCCCGATGACCGTATATTCCAGCCGGTTTTCAGAGCCAATCTGCCCGGCCAGCACCTCACCGGTATTGATGCCAATGCCAATGCGGATTGCGGGTTTACCGCGGCCACCGCGCTTGCGATTAAATTCTAACAGCGCTTGCCGCATACCGAGTGCAGCGGCCACTGCATTTTCCACATCGTTGTCGCGACTTACGGGAGCACCCCATACCGCCATGATCGCGTCGCCAATGAATTTATCCACAATGCCGCCGTTTTGGTGGATGACTTCGACCATGAGCGAAAGGTACTCGTTGAGGAAAGCGACGACTTCAGCAGGGTTGAGTTTTTCGGAAATGGTGGTGAAAGAGCGGATGTCGCTAAATAGCACAGTGGCGGTTTTGAGTTCACCGCCCAATGCCAGATCGCCGCGCAAGACCATGCGCGCGACTTCTTCATTGACGAATTTGCCGAAAGCTCCTTTGAGCTGCTCGCGCTCGCGCAGGCCTTCGGTCATTTCGTTGAAAGCCTGAGCGAGCTCGCCTACCTCGTCGCGCGATGAGGCTTCCACGCGCGTGTCGTATTGTCCTGCGCGCACACGGTTTGTTGCCTCGACCAAACTTTTTAGGGGATCGGAAATCGTGCGCGAAAAAAAATAGATGAAAAGCACTGCCAGACAAAGGATGATGAGCGCGATTAAAATGGTGGTAATGCGTGCCCAGCGGACGCCTTCAAAGGCGATGCCTTCGTTGACCGTGGTAATTAAAATAGCTCCCGAGTTGAGTTTACGGAAACTGCCGTATTCATGTTCACCGTTCCAGGCGTAGCGCAAAACTCCGGTGCCAATATTTTTTTCTGAGAGGCGGAATGCCGCATCGACTGCTGGATGGTTTGCCATATCCTGGTATGGTTTGAAGCGCCGGCTTTCGGAGTGTGCCACCAGGCGCTTATCAGGATCCACCAGCATCGCAGCATAAAGCGAAACTGCGCTGCCTTTGGTTTTGACCGCGGCCAAAAGGGCATTGAGTGCATCTCCGGCAAGCAGGGCAACCAATGCGCGCTCGCTGCCTTTGGCTATAAAGGGCACTGCGAAAAACCAAAGATGCAATTCTGCCGAATCCACTGCCCGCAATAGGCTTTTGCCGCTGCGCAGCGCCGCTGTATCGCCCTTGTGGAAGGCAAAGAATTTTGCCACGCGGGCGGGATTGAGCCGGT
>JANWWX010000220.1 GCA_025057195.1 Leptospiraceae bacterium
TATCCGTCTAGCGCTGCGGTTGTTTTTGCGCTACTTTGCTATGAAAAACCATAGCAAGCGCCCAACGGCGAACCAACTGTTTTGGCAAGCAATCAAAATACACTGGCTACTACGCCTCTTTCGCCTGCCCTACAATACACGGCAGCGCCGCTTCATACGCTACCTACCACACGACTTTCCGGCCGGCCACCGCTGGGGATTTTCAGGGGGGAATGCTTTGCCTTTGGCCGCGTGTTTTTAGCTCTTGCGGGCGCTTGGCACCATGCTGGGGGATTTCGAGGGTAGGGTATGCTGAAATCCGGTTGCTATTTCGCGCTTGTAGCAGTATTTCGCCCCTCAAGGCTGCCGCGTGCCCACGGTACGCCAAAAGTTTAACCTACTCTTTTTCACCGTGCTTTTGGCCGTCTATTTGGCTGATCTCTTGTCGAAACTCTGGATCCTCAACCGGCTTAAGGTGTTGGGGCAAAGCGAAGCGGTGATAGAAAATTTTCTTTATTTTACTTTGACACGCAACGAGGGTGGGGTCTTTGGCCTAATGCAGGGCTATGCCTGGTTTTTCCAGGTCCTGACGGGTTTTGCCATCTTATTCCTGCTTTATTACTACTACAAAAGCGCAGAAAATTCGCGGCTTTTTTCGCTCGCCATTGCTGCGATCCTTGGCGGCGCACTCGGCAATTTTACAGACCGCTTCTACGGCTCGACACCGGGTGTGGTGGATTTCATCGACATCCGCATTGGCTCATTCCGCTGGTTTATTTTTAACGTGGCGGACACTTTCATCAGCGTGGGTGCGTTTTTACTTGCGATCGCATTTTACCGGTTCGAAAAGGCTGCCAAAGCCAACGCTGCACAGGAAAAAGCCTGATGCCCGCAACGCTCATCGTCGGCACACAGTGGGGGGATGAAGGGAAAGCCAAGATTATTGATTATTTGGCAGGAAAAACCGACATTGTGGTGCGCTATCAGGGTGGTGCCAACGCAGGCCATACCGTTAAGGTCGGCAATGACAAATACATTTTCCGCCTAATCCCCAGCGGGATCCTTTACCCACGCACCATTTGTGTGCTCGGCGGCGGCATGGTCATTGACCCCGATGCGCTTTTTGCCGAAATTGGTGAATTGGAAGCGCGCGGCATCAATCCCAAAGGCCGGCTGCGCATCGCAGACAATGCACACATCTTGATGCCATACCACCGTGAGATCGATATCCGCAGCGAAGAGTCTTCGGGATCTTTTAAAATCGGCACCACGCGGCGTGGCATTGGCGCATGTTATTCCGACAAGGTCAACCGGCAAGGTATCCGAGTCGGTATGCTCTATAACGAAACGTTTTACGATACCCTCTTGCCCAGGTTGATTGAGCAGAAAAACCGGCTGCTCACGCGTGTCTATGATGCCCCACCGGTTGACCTCGCTGAGATCAAGGATAAGCTGCTCTTTTTCCGCGACCGACTGCGCGACATGGTCATCAATGCCCCTTATTATCTCAACATGGAGTTGGCCTCCGGAAAAAATGTCCTACTCGAGGGCGCGCAAGGCACTATGCTCGATCTCGACTTTGGCACCTATCCTTTTGTCACCAGCTCCAACCCCACCACTGGGGGGGCGCTTTCGGGTAGCGGTATTTCGTTCCGTTACCTGAAAGAGGTGATCGGTGTCGCCAAGGCGTACTCCACGCGTGTGGGGGAAGGTCCATACCCTACCGAGTGCACCGATGAAACCGGCGAGCTTTTGCGCAAGGCAGGCAATGAATATGGCAGCGTCACCGGCCGGCCGCGCCGTTGTGGCTGGTTCGACGTCGAGGTGGTGCGGCATGCTGCGCGCATCAACGGTTTATCTTGCCTGGCGTTGACCAAACTCGACGTGCTCGACCAGTTCAAAACCATCAAAGTGGCGACGGGATATGAGCTCGACGGCAAGCGCATCGATTACTTCCCCTCTTGCAATGTTTCTAAGGTGAAAGTGATCTATGAAGAATTACCTGGCTGGAACGAACCCACCTCACACGCCACGAAGCCCAAGCACCTGCCAAAGAACGCACGCCGTTATATCGAGGCGATCGAGCGCTTTTGCGGAGTCCCCATCGCCTGGGTTTCTGTGGGTCCTGCACGCGAAAATACGATCGCACTAAAATGACTGCAGCGCATGCTGCCCGCGGGGTGAATGCATGACTGTCCGCGAACTCTTCACCTATCGGGTGTTGACCATCTCGAATCTGCTCTCGCTGTCCCGGATGCTCGCGGTGCCAGCGTTGTGGTATATCCTAGCACATCCCCATGACATCGAACGCGTCCGGCTGTACACGGCGCTAACCCTATTTTTCATGATCGCCACAGATTTTTTCGATGGCTATTTGGCACGCCGGCTTGGCCAGGAGACCC
>JANWWX010000221.1 GCA_025057195.1 Leptospiraceae bacterium
GGCAGTGATTGTCCCCCTCGGGATACTTTACCGCATCCAAAGTAACCGGATGGCCTTCTTTACCTGCATAGCAATCATCACCACCAGCATCGTGCTCATCGCTGCCAGCAGTTTACTCTTAAAATGGCGCCTTGTGGACGGCGCTGCTTGGATGATCCTCAGTGGCATGGCGGTCTATGCTGGTTATATCCCCTACAATATCATGCTTTTTGAGCGCTTGATGGCTGTGTTCCAAATCCGCGCAAATGCTGGCTTTTTTGTCTATATCGCGGATTCCGTGGGGTATTTGGGCAGTGTCGTTGTGCTCTTGCTCAAAAATTTTGCAGCCCACACCTTGCCCTGGCAGAGTTTCATCATGGAGTTTGCGGTATTCTTGGTTCTGGTTTGTTTGCCTCTGCTATTTTTTTCTGTCCACTATTTGCTGCGCCGCCTGCCGACCGAAACAGGATAACATTAGCAAGAGGCAATCGCCCCCTAAAATCATTGCAGCAACGTGGGCGCATTTAGACTTGGGGCGTGATCATCCGCTTTTGGGGTGTGCGCGGTTCGCTCGCCACCGCCATCACCGCCCGCCAGGTCGAGGAAAAAATCCGCAAGGTACTCGAGCTCGCCACGCCGGCAGATCTTTTATCTAAAGAGGCCATCAATAACTTCATCAGCAATTTGCCGTTTTCCGTGCGCGGCACCTATGGTGGCAACACCACCTGCGTGGAGTTGCAGACCAACGACAACCGGACCATAGTCATCGATGCTGGAACAGGGCTGCGCGCACTGGGGAATGCGCTGATGGCACGCGGCAAGATGAAGGGCCACGACGAGATGGCATTTTTCTTCACCCATTCGCACTGGGACCACATCCAGGGATTGATGTTTTTTGTTCCGGTATTCATCCCCGGCAATACGCTGCATTTCTATTCCTGTTTTGCCGACATTGAGGCCAGGCTGCGCTACCAAATGGTGACTACCCACTTCCCACTCACCTTTGATGAATTGGGCTGCACTAAGGTTTTCCACCATTTTACGGAAACAGAATCGGTTGAGGTCTATGGACTGCAGGTCAGCGCCAAGTCGGTGCGCCATCCTGGAGGCTGCTATTCTTACAAGTTCCGCCAGCCCAATGGCAAAACGTTTATTTTTTGCTCGGATGCAGAATTTAACCTCGCCACCATGGACGACATTGGCCCTTACATCGACTATTTTTTTGGGGCGGACATCCTGGTCTTTGACACACAATACACGTTTGAAGAATCGCTGCAAAAAATCGATTGGGGACACTCGTCGGCTGCGATTGCCACCGACATTGCGATCAGAAGTGAAGTCAAGAAATTGGTGCTCTACCACCACGATCCATCATACGATGATGACAAGATGGATAATGTCTTGCTGCAGGCGATAAAATACAAAAGCATGATGGCACCGCGGCACCCGCTGCAGATTGTCGCAGCCTACGAAGGCCTAGAACTGGAGCTGTGAGCCAAGCAAGCCTGTTTTCCCGCAATCCCACGCTTTTTACCATCGCTTTTGCTGTCGCTATGCTATCCCTGAGTCCGCTCGCCGCCGAACCCATCGGTTGGGGGGATCCCATCTTGGTTGCATCGGGGATTGAAGAATACGGTGTCTGCTGCCACGAGGGAGAAAAGCGGCTTTATGCCGTTGCTACCAAGCTCAAAGCACCGTTCCGCGCCGATGCTGCCACCACCGTGGAGCTTTGGCTTTATTACACGCACGCCGGTGGTTTTGCGGATCGCCTGCTTGCCGAAATCGTGCAGGCGCCGGCAGAGCAACTTTTCCCAGTCTATCCTTCGGTTTCGGCACTGGGTGAAGAAATTTTGGTCAGCTGGCAGGAGGTTTCACCCCAAGGCAATGCCTCCGGAATTTATTATCTTTATAGTGCCAATGGGCCTGAGGGATTTGGCACAAAGCAGCTTTTGCCCACCAGCGCTGGCCGGCTCAACGCGATTTTACCTTCAGCAAAGATCACCGCCCCCGGCCGCCAGGTAATCTTTTATCAAGAGCCGGCGGCGGCCAACCGTTTCCGCTTGGTGGCAGCCCAAGGCGTGCGTGGTGTTTTTGCCAGCGTCAGCACCGTTGCCGAGATTTCAGGGGGTACGCGCGGTTCGCTTTTTCCAGCGACGCTGCGCCGTGGCAATCGCATCGATCTCTTTTATCAGAACCGGGCTGAGACGACTTTCATCGACGACATCTTCCGTGTCCATAGTCCCGATGCTGGCGCAAGCTGGACTGGGCATAGCCGGGTTACCAGCAATGGCTTCCAGAACTTCTCGGCGCGCGTGACCAACTGGCGCGACCGGCTGATGTGGATCTGGCAAAGCAATCCCAACAAAATCTGGTCGGTGTTTGCTGCCCAAGAG
>JANWWX010000222.1 GCA_025057195.1 Leptospiraceae bacterium
GCGATCCTTTGGGCTTGCGGCAAAAAACCAGGTATATGCCGTGTCGATCTGGAGTTTTTTGGCCGGTTCGAATGCCAGGATTAATTTGGGGTTGCTTAAATTTTCCATCTGGAAGTAGTCATGCGCCGACCATGGCCGTGCGAAACCATAAAGCCGGTTAAAGCGGTTTTGCACACTGTCGCGGCGGTCGCGGTCCCCCGACGCGTAACCATAAAAAATTGCCAAACGGGTTTTGAGGAATGCGAAAGTGTAACCGCATTCTGCTGTAGCCGCAAAGGCATCCTGTGCCACAACCGGTGTGCCAGTCTGCAGGGGCTCGCCTCCCCACTGCTTTATGTATGAGAAATCATAATCCCAACCAGTTTCCCCAAAGACCGCATAGACGCGCAAGCCGGTAGTGTGGTAATAACCGAATTCGCCGCGTGGGAACTCCGGCCCGTTGTTGTTGCTGTTTTTGTTTTCGAGCAATGCCAGGTAGAATGGCTGTAGCGTGACCACTTTTGACCAGCGCTGCAGCGAAAGGATAGTCCCCAAAAGCCATTGCCGGCCCGGCATATCGATTTTATCCACAAAACGGTAAAGTGGCCTCACCGCCAAAAACTCGGCATACCAATCGTTGGCCTCTTGTCCTAAAGTGGCGCGCAGTCCTTCAAAAGTATTGGTGGTATTGCGCCACTCGTTGAGCGCAATCAACCGGCGATCCAGAAATTCAAATGCCATGCGACCGAGGCGCAAATGCACTGGCCGCTTTTCGCCAAAAAGGTGCGGGAAATAAAGCTCTGCGAAAATCTGGATCGGCTCAGCGGTGTTGAAATCCCTGTCGTCGCGAGGGTAGGGTGGTTGCCGCGGGTCCTTGCTGGGCGCTGTGGCTAAATCCCAAAATGGATAGCGCCGGGCATCTTCAAGTTCGACAGTCAGTCGCAGTGGATCCAAGATTTTTTCTAACTTCAGAAAAAGACGGGTGCGCAAGAGTGTTGGGATATCGGTTTGCGGCGATTGCCCTTGCGGGCCAGTCACCGCAGTGGCGTTCGGCCTGCGGAAGTCATTGTGGCGGTATTCCGTGCGCACGCGGAAATCCGCCCCTGCCACCAGCCAGTCAGTGTTGCGGAATATCCCATGGCCAGTTTCGCTCAGTCGCCATACGTATTCTGGTTTGGTGCCGTCGATACGCGTGGTGCCATAACTGCGTGACTGGACATAATAGTTTGGCTTGAAAGAATCCTGACCGTCTGCCTGTGCAGTAAGCAATGTTTGAGGGAAGCATAAAAACAACTTTGTGCAAAAACCAAGCGCTCGGAAAATTTTGCCGCAAGTTAGCCGGGATGCCTTGTGATCCAAATCAGTTTTTGTTACATGGCTTTCGAGATTTTGCATATAGGCTTGTTCAAAAAAACGTACAAAAGTAAAATATATAAAACATACTATTGTGGCGAAATTTTTTCAGTTTTTTTGAAAGATTTTTTGGCGGGCCATAGATTTTAAGGTTTTTACATGGAACTTTAGTCTCATGTGGCTATGTGTTTTTTCCCCATTTGCTTGGCTTGTGTGGGTCCTGCAAACATAGCGTACTAAAACTTGACAATTTGTTCAGCCAAGCGAAAAATTAGCATGGTTCAAGCAGAATTGACAAAGTCCCCCCCGCGGCGTTTCCGCCATCCTTCCACTACTCCCGATACCTTTTTACAGTTAACCGAGAAGTTGCTCATCCGGCGCAAACTCACTGAAGACGAAATCGCCCGTTATGGCAGCTATCTCTGGGTGGGGGACCCCTTAGCGGATCGTGTGGCCCAAGAGCTCCGTGAAATTGGGATGCCCCGTGCAATGGCTGCGCTGGACGCAGCACTGGGTGGGAATGTTCCACCTGAGGCCCCGCCCGCGCTGCGGGAGCTGATGGCCACTGTGGTGGAGGATCCGCCGTGGCTTGACCGCAGCCTGCTCGACGATGGGGCACGTTTGGCACAGCGCGCTGGTCCTTTTGCCGACTATGTCTTATCGTGTATTAGCCTGATGGGGGGATACCGCTCTTCAGCGGCCAATAAGCCGATTGCCTTTACCGGCCAGCTGCAGTACATGGCACCGCGTCGGCTGGCAGAAACGGCAAAATTTGGCTACGATGTCACCCGCACAGGCGCCATGGCGGTGGGGGCTTGTGGCTTCCGCGCTGCGTTGCGTGTGCGGCTGATGCATGCGCATGTGCGGCTGATGCTCGACAAGTCGCCACGGTGGCGGCACGAAGAGTGGGGACTGCCGATCAACCAGGCAGACCTTGCGGCGACCAACGTTCTTTTTTCTGCAGTTTTTCTTACCGGCCTACGCATCTTAGGATTGCAGATCAGCGACCGCGAGTCACTGGGCACCATGCACCTGTG
>JANWWX010000223.1 GCA_025057195.1 Leptospiraceae bacterium
GTCGATGAGGATGAGCTTTTGCGCCGATTTTTTCTCACGCGCCATGCGGGTAAAAAACACTCGCCGCCACTGACTGGCAAGTGCAAATGGCCCATGCGACGCAAGGTAGTTCTAGTAGCGATTGTGCTTTTTGCCGGTGTCTATTATTGGCAATACCGTAAGTTGGCTGATCTGCGGTACGAATACCGCCCCGTGCCGTTGGCACAAAATTTCCGCGAATTTTACGAAAAAAAGAAAAAACAGTCTGAAGCCGAGGGCGTGCCGGAGCACCGCGCGGAGCGGCTGGTCATCCATAACGCCAAAAACGACGGCTGGGCGTTTATGTATATCCACGGCTTCGGCGCAAGCCGCGGCGAGGGCGAATACGTTGTCGATCGCGTGGCCAAAGAATTCCGCGCCAATACCTATTACATCAGGTTGCCGGGACACGGGGCTTCGGCGGAGGCACATGCCGCCGCCACCTTTGACCAATACCTGCAGACGGTCGAAGAAGCACTGTTGCACATGCCGCTTTTGGGAAAAAAAATTGTGGTCTTTGGCAGCAGCACCGGTGGCCTTTTGGCCACGTTCCTGGCCGCACGGCATAGCGATAAAATTTTTGCCATAATCTTGGCCGGGCCACTCTGGGATTTTGCCAACAAGCTCACTCGCATTTTGAACTATCCAGGTGGCATGACTTTGGGGCTTTGGATCCAAGGGCCAGAACGCGATGCCTCTTGGAAAAGCGATCCTGAAAAGAGGCTGCATCCCGATTATGGAAAATACTGGATGCTCAAACAAAAGACTGCGGCCGTAGTTAATGTGCAAAGGCTGCACCGCTACGTGGCCAAACCCGAAACGTTTGCGGCGGTGCGCACCCCTGTCTTGCTATTTTACCACTACAAGGACGAAAAGCACAAGGACGACACGGTGGACCTGGAAGCGATCCGCAAGTGGTTCCCACAGCTGGGCAGCGCGGCAACAGGCAAAAATCGGTTGGTCCCCATCGCCGATGGCAACCACATCCTTTTTAGCGAATACGTGCGCACGGACAAAGAAACCGTGTTGCGGACCATCAGCGAGTGGTTGAACTCGCTGTAGCTTTTTAGAAATTTTACCCAAAACCATGTCGCCCTTGCCATGCTGTTTTGGCATTTTGCCATGGCTACATGGAACAGTTGATGCACGCTGAGGATTTTTTTGGCCCGCTGGCGGTGCTCATCGGCACCTGGCATGGCGAGCAAGGCCTCGACGTTGCCCCCGAACCCGAGGGCGAGGCGCGTTCGCCCTATTTTGAAACAATCACCATCGAACCAGTAGGGGACGCCACCAACGCAGAGGAGCAGACCCTTGCTGTGCTGGCCTATAAACAAGTAGTTAGCCGCAAGTCGGATAACAGCGTTTTCCACCACCAGATTGGCTACTGGTATTTTGACCGCAACACCAAAGAGATTTACTATTCTTTGTTGATCCCGCGGGCAGTGGCGGTTTTGGCACGAGGCCGCGCCACCGCAGAAAACGGGAAATGGCATTTTTCTGTCATCGCCGATGCTGCGGACAAAAACTACGGCGTCTTGGAATCGGCGTTCATGGCCGCCAAAGCATCGACCAAGCGCTTTGCCATGGAATTGGAGGTACAAGGCACCACGCTGCACTACCGCATGCAGACTGACGTGCACATCTATGGACGTAGCTTTGCGCATACCGACGAAAATACGCTGAAAAAAATTAGCTAAATAGAATTAGCATTTAAGCTATTTAAGCGGGCTTTAAGGCAATCTGCTTTACGTGCTATTCTTTTGCACAACTTCTTGGGCATGATTGCGTTCCTGCGTTCGCTGCTTTATGCTGGCGCAGATCTTGACCCACACCGGCGCCGCTATGTTGTTAATACGAATGCCTATGCCTTGATTGTGATTGCGGTGTCGCTCCCGCACCCTTTTATCTATCTCTACCTCAAAATTGACATCGAGCCGGCACAGCTTTGGAGCAGTGTTTTTTTTACTATCTTTTACTGTCTGGTCATCGCACTCAACGCACTGCATGCACACACGTTGGCAAAATTGCTCTTCTATTTTACTGCCATGGCCGAACTCTTTATTCTCTGCATCGTCTATGGCAAGGAATCGGGACTTGATCAATTTTTTTATGCTGCTTTTGTAAGTGTCTTTTTTATCGTCGATCGCTACCAAAAAGTCCTGATCGTACCTGCACTTCTGGGTTTTGTTTTAGAGTACTTGCTGGTGCAATACATTTTGGCACACATCGACCCGGTAGCCCACATCACGGGAGAGGATGCACGCACGGTCAGCTTCTTTTCCTCTGCCTCTGTGTTTATTCTTTTGGGTGCCCAGTGCCTGCAGTTTTATTA